>QHTW01000055.1 GCA_003220955.1 Gemmatimonadota bacterium
GGGCGATTCTGGTGGTGTCGGCGGTGGATGGCCCGATGCCGCAGACGCGCGAGCACATTCTGCTCGCGCGGCAGGTGAACGTGCCCTATATCGTCGTGTTTTTGAACAAGTGCGATCTGGTGGATGACGCCGAGCTCCTGGATCTGGTGGAGCTCGAGGTCCGGGAGCTGCTCAGCAAGTATCAGTTCCCGGGCGATGACGTCCCGGTGATTCGGGGCGCGGCGCTGAAGGCGATCGAAGGGGACAAGCAGTGGACCGCCAAGATCGAGGAACTGCTCGGCGCGCTCGATAAGTCGATTCCGATTCCGAAGCGCGAGATCGACAAGCCGTTCCTGATGCCGGTCGAGGACGTGTTCTCGATCACCGGCCGGGGGACGGTCGCGACGGGCCGGGTGGACCGCGGGAAAGTGAAGTCGGGCGAGGAGCTCGAGATGGTGGGCTTCGGCACCGACAAGAAGACGGTCGTCACCGGGGTCGAGATGTTCCGCAAGCTGCTCGACGAAGCGCAGGCCGGCGATAACGTCGGGCTGCTGCTGCGCGGTGTGGAGAAGGACCAGATCGAGCGCGGGATGGTGCTGGCGAAGCCGGGCTCGATCAAGCCGCATACGCACTTTGAGGCCGAGGTCTACGTGCTGACCAAGGAAGAGGGCGGGCGGCATACACCATTCTTCAAGGGCTACCGGCCGCAGTTCTACTTCCGCACGACGGACGTGACGGGGAGTGTCGAGCTGCCGGCCGGGGTCGAGATGGTGATGCCGGGCGATAACACGAAGATGACGATCGAGCTGATCACTCCGATCGCGATGGAAGAGCAGCTGCGGTTTGCGATTCGAGAGGGTGGCCGAACTGTGGGAGCGGGTGTCGTTACCAAGATCCTGAAATAGCGGTTGAGCGGCTGGGCGGTTCGGCGGTTTGCAAACCGCTTAACCGCCCAACCGCCGAACCGACGGAGTTTAGATGCCGCGCGACAACATCATTATGGAATGCACGGTGTGCAAAAGCCGGAACTACTTCACGACGAAGAACCGGCGGAAACACCCGGAGCGGGCGGAGTGGAAGAAGTACTGCCCGCGATGCAACAAGCAGCAGGCGCACAAGGAATCGAAGTAATGGCAACGGAAGTGATGACGGGCGGCCCGGAGCTGCAGCCGGGGCGCGGCCGCATCGGGCGGTTTGTCCAGTTCCTGCGCGATGTGCGCAACGAACTACGCAAAGTCACATGGCCGACGTTCGACGAGTTGAAGAAAGCCACGACCGTGATCGTCATCTTCGTTACGATCCTGGGGATCGCGATCGGATTGATGGACTCGTTCTTTCAATGGCTGTTCGTCTCGCTCGTCGCGAGAATGTTTTAATGCCTGAGCTGCGCTGGTACGCGATTCAGACGACGGCCGGGCATGAGAACAAGGTGCGCAACTTGGTCGCACGCCGGATTGCCGAGGACACTCGACCCGAGACGGAGAAGCCGATCCGTCAGGCCCTGGTCCCCACCCAGGAAGTGGTGGAGATCAAGAACGGCAAGAAGGTCAACGTCGAACGGAAGATCTACCCGGGCTACGTGCTCGTGGAGATGGACCTGAATCAGGAAACCATCCACACGATCAACGGCATCCAGGGCGTGATCAAGTTCGTCGGGACCGGCCGGCTGCCGATGGCGCTGCGGCCCGAAGAGGTCAACCGACTGCTGGGCGTCGAAGAGGCGATCAAGGAAGAAGAGCCCGCCGAGGCGATTCCGTTCCTCGTGGGCCAGGTCGTGGAGATCACCGAAGGGCCGTTCTCGGATTTCAGCGGAACGGTGCAGGAGGTACTGCCGGATAAGGGGAAGGTCCGGGTGTCGGTCGCGCTGTTTGGACGGCCGACCTCGGTCGAGCTGGATTACTTGCAGCTCAAGGCGCACTAACCACCACTGCGTGGGAGTCCGCGGAAGCGGACGCTAATAGAGGAAACGATGGCCAAACCAGTTACCGCAATCGTCAAGCTGCAGGTGCCGGCCGGTCAGGCAACGCCTGCACCGCCGGTGGGCACGGCGCTCGGCCCCCATGGCGTGAACATCATGGATTTCGTGAAGCAGTTCAACGCGAAAACCGGCAGCGCCCAGGGCATGGTGACGCCCGTCGTCGTGACGATCTACAAGGACCGCACGTTCACCTTTGTGACCAAGACCCCGCCTGCCTCGGTCTTGCTCAAGAAGGAAGCGGGCATCGAGAAGGGCTCGGCGACGTCCAACCGCGAGAAGGTGGGGAAGGTCACCCGCGCCCAGCTCCAGAAGATCGCCGAGATCAAGATGCAGGACCTGAACGCGACCGACATCGAAGGCGCGATCAACATGATCGCGGGGACGGCGCGGTCCATGGGCCTGACGGTGGAGGGCTGATGCGCACGCACGGCAAGAAGTACCGGGCTGCCGTCGGCACGATCGAGCCGCGCAAGCTGTACGCGCCGCCCGCGGCCGTGGAGCAGGTGAAGAACACCGCGTTCGCGAAGTTCGATGAGTCGGTGGACGTGGCGGTGCGCCTGGGCGTCGATCCGAAGCATGCCGATCAGATCGTGCGCGGCACGGTCTCGCTGCCGCACGGCACGGGCAAGAAGATCCGCGTGCTCGTGATCGCGCAGGGCGACAAGGCGAAGGAGGCGGAGACCGCGGGCGCCGACTTCGTGGGCCTGGAGTACGTCGCGAAGATCAAAGAAGGGTGGCTCGACACCGACGTCATCGTCGCCACCCCCGACGTCATGGGTCAGCTCGGCGCGCTCGGCAAGGTGCTTGGGCCTCGCGGCCTGATGCCGAACCCGAAGGCGGGGACGGTCACGATGGATGTGACGAAAGCGGTGAAGGAGTTGAAGGCGGGCAAGATCGAGTTTCGCGTTGACAAGAGCGGCATCGTGCACGCCGCCGTCGGCAAGAAGTCGTTCACGGCCCAGCAGCTCGCCGACAATCTGCAGGCGTTCATGGATGCGATCGTGAAGGCGAAACCTTCGGCGGCCAAAGGGCATTACATCCGGTCGGTGACGGTCTCGAGCACGATGGGACCCGGTGTGCGGGTCGATCCGGCGGGGTATCACGTATGAACCGCACGAAGGCGCAGAAGCAAGAGATGGTCACGACGCTGGCGACGCAGGTCGCCAAGGCGCCGACCATTTACGTCACCGATTTCACGGGCCTCAACGTGGCCCACATCACGGATCTGCGCCGTCGCCTGCGGGCGGTGGGCGTCGAGTATGTGGTCGTCAAGAACACGCTCGCACGCCGCGCGCTGACGGAAAAACAGTTGAAGGACGGCGGTCTCGAGTCGTTCCTGGCCGGCCCGACGGCGCTGGTGCTCGCGGGCACGGACCCGGTCGGCGCGGCGAAGGTGCTGACCGAC
>QHTW01000056.1:0-3626 GCA_003220955.1 Gemmatimonadota bacterium
TAGAGCACGTCAGTGAGAAGGTTCACCAACACGAAGACCACGGAAAGAAAGAGAATGCTACCCTGCACGGCGGGCAGATCGCGCCGTTGAATCGCGAGCAGCACGTATCGCCCGACCCCCGGCCAGGAGAATATCGTCTCCGTCAGGATGCTGCCGGTCAGATAGTTGCCGACATCCAGTCCGAGGACGGTGATGATCGGCAGCAGGGCGTTGCGCAACGCGTGCCGGCCGATCACGCGCCGCTCGGCGAGCCCTTTGGCGCGCGCCGTGCGCACGTAATCCGTCGGCAAAATCTCAAGCATCGCCCCGCGCGTCATGCGGGCGAGAAATGCAATCGAGCGAGTGCCGAGCGTCAACGCCGGCAGCACGAGAAAGGCGATGCCCCCGTAGCCGGATGGTGGCAGCCAGCGCAGCGCGACGGCGAACAGCAAGATCAGCAGCAACCCCACCCAGTACACCGGAAACGAGATCCCGACATAGGCGATCAGCATGCTGAAGCGGTCGATCGCCCCGCCCGGGCGGATGGCCGCCAGCACACCCAGCGTGATGCCGCAGGTGGCGGCGAGCAGCATCGCGGCACCGGCGAGCTGGAGCGTCTTGGGGAAGCGCTCGGCCAGATCACCGAGCACCGGGCGCTGCGTGATGTACGAGCGGCCGAGGTCACCGCGCACGACGCCCCAGAGATAATGGCCGAATTGCGCCGGAATCGGCTCGTCGAGGTGGAGCTCCGCGCGCAGCCGGGCGATCGTGGCGGAGTCGGCGCGCTCGCCCACCATCTCGGCGACCGGGTCGCCGGGGACGACGTTGAGCAGCAGGAAGGCGACTACGAGGACACCGAATAGCGTGGGAATCGTCGCAAGCAGCCGCCGTCCAACGAATGGAATCACTTCACGCGCACCTTCGTCCAGCGCTGTCCATTGAAAATGACCGGCACGTCCCAGCCGTCGATCGAGGGGTGGGCGGCCCAGAGATCCACCGGGAACCAGAGGTAGATCCAGGGCGCGGCCTGAAAGACGCGGTCGTCGATCCGGCCGTAGAGCGCCTCGCGCGCCCGCTGATCCACAGTGCGCCGCGCGAGGAGGATCAGGGAGTCGGTCACCGGGTCGCTATAAAAGGAATAGTTGCCGCCGGGTCCGAAGCTGGCGGTGTGGAAGAGCGGGTACAGGAAGTTGTCGCCGTCCGGGTAGTCGGCCCACCAGTCCAGGATCGCCATGTCCGTATCGCCCTTGCGAACCGCCTCGCGCATGCTGGAGGCGTCGCGCGACACGATCTCCACCCGGATCCCGACCGCGGCGAGCTGCGACTGGATCGCTTGGGCCACGCGCCCCAGCTCCACGTTGGTTCCGGATCGCCAGAGCTGCACCGCAAAGCCGTCCGCGAAGCCCGCGCTCCGCAACAGGCGGCGCGCCTCGGTGGTGTCGTAGCGGTACGGTCGCCGGCCTGGATCGCTGCCACCCAGCGCGGGTGGAATCGCGCCCGCCGCCGGCGCGCCACGTCCGCTCCAGACCGTCCGCAGGATTTCTGGCACATTGACCGCGTGATTGATGGCGCGCCGCACCGTGGGATCGCGGAGCGGGCCGCGGCGGTTGTTGAGCGCGACGTAGACCGCCCGCAGCGCGGGTTTGCGGTTCAGCCAGTCGGCGTGCTCCTGCTCCCATTTGGCCGTCTCGCCGAACGGGATCTCGGTTACGGAGACCCGGCCGGCGAGAAACTCTGCGGCGCGCGTCAGCGGCTCGGGGATAATGCGAACGGTCAGCGATTCGCTCGCGGGCGCGCCTCCCCAGTAATCGGGATTCTTCGCAAAACGCAGATAGTCATCGTGCTCCCACGCCACAAACCGCCACGGTCCGGTGCCGACCGGGCGCTGGCCAACGTCGCCCGGAACGGGCGTTGGCACGACCGACGCCACGGGCATGGCGAGGAACTTGGGGAAAACCGCGAGCGGCACGCTCAGCGTGAACGCCACGGCCGTGTCACCCAGGACCTCGATGCCGCGGACATCGCTGGCCCGCCCGTCCGCGAAGTCTCCGGCTCCGGCGATGGGCAGGAGCGGCCAGACGCGCCCACCGTGTGTCTGTGGGTTGAGCACGCGCAGGAGGGCGCGTTTGACGTCGGCGGCGGCGAGCGGGCGACCGTCATGGAATCTGACGCCGGACCGCAGGTGAAACACGTAGCGCAGGGCTTTGCGGTCCGCAGTCCAGCGGTCGGAGAGTCCGGGCAGGAGCCGGCCGTCGGCATCGAACTGGGTGAGCCCGTCGAACAGCAGCGTCACCATCTCGCCCGTAGGTACATCAGTGGAGAGCGCCGGGTCCAGCGAGCGGGGATCGTACGTCTCGTAGTAGATGAGGCCGCGTCCTCGGTCCCCGCCGCCTGATTCACCGTGGCAGGCGGCGAGAATGCAGAGGAACAGAGCGCTCTTCGCGGTGTCGAAAAGGTTGACAGTAGGGAGCAAGTGTCGCAACATAGCCCAAACGGCCAAATAACGTCAATTGCGTGTCATACCGTGCCTGCTGCTCGCCGTGCTCGCGGCGTCAACCGTCCTTCCCGCCCAAGAACAGGAGCGGGTAGTTCGGGGTCTGTCGTTCGTCGGTAACAAAGCGCTGGACGACTACACGCTCGAGAGCGCGATCGCGACGACCAAATCGAGCGCCTGGGCCCGGTATTGGATCGTCCGCTGGTTGGGGTTGGGAGAGAAGCGCTACTTCAATGAGGTCGAGTTCCGCCGCGATGTCGTCCGGTTGATTCTGCTCTATCGCCAGAGCGGGTACATGAACGCCGTCGTGGACACCTCGGTCCGGCGTACGGCCCGCGACGTGTATGCGACGTTCCGGATCCATGAGGGCGACCCGGTGCGCGTCGCGCGGCTCGACGTGCGTGGTGTGGACGGCATCTTCGACGTCGCAAGACTGAAGCGCGAGCTTCCGTTGCAGGTCGGCGATCCCTTCAATCGTTTCCTCATGCAGGCTTCAGCCGATACGATCGTCGCGCGGCTGCGCACCAGCGGCTATCCCTATGCCGACGTGCTGCGAAACTTCGATTCGGAAGCGGGAATCCTGAAGGCCGAAGTCGAGCTGGATGTTCAGCCTGGTCCGCGGATGCGCATCGGGGAAGTGGAGATTGGCGGATTGCGCGACGTGGACACGGGGACGGTTCGGCGGGTGACGTCGGTGCGGCCGGGTAGCGTCTTCAATCAGGATGCGTTGTATCAGACGCAGCGGGATCTGTACGGGATAGGTGTGTTCAATTCGGTCAACGTGATCCTGCTGGATTCCATCGCACCCCAGGGGCCGCCGACCGATTCCACGGTGCGTGTGCTGGTGCAGGTTGCGGAGGGACCCCGTCACCAGCTGCGGTTTGGGGGTGGCTACGGCAGCGTGGAGTGCTTTCGCGTTCAGGGCGGCTGGGCGGCACACGACTTTCTTGGTGGCGCACGCACGCTTGACCTTTCGGCACGCGTCTCAAAGCTCGGAGGAACGCCGAAAGTCTCGACCGGCCTGAACCAGTTCTGCAATCCCTTCGGAGGATCCTGGACCTTCGACACGCTCAATTACAGCGTAGGGGTGACGCTCAAGCAGCCGGCCTTTTTATCGCGCAGGAACGTGGGAACGCTGGGACTCCTGGCCGAG
>QHTW01000056.1:3718-6652 GCA_003220955.1 Gemmatimonadota bacterium
GGGGTCTTCTGCAGCGTCTTTCGTGTCTGCGACTCGACGAGCCATCAGTTCCTGCGCAGGAAACACGGCTTCGGGGCCGCAACGGTGACCATTGTCCGCGACCGGGTCAACAACATTCTGGACCCGAGCGAAGGCAGCGTCTCCACGATCAATCTGCTGCATGCCTCCCGCCTCATCGGATCGGACAGCGCGTACGAGTTCAATCGCGGCGAGTTCGAGGTCGCGAAGTACTATCCGATTGGGCGTCGCAGCGTGTTCGCGTGGCGGATCAGGGGGGGGACAATTCTGCCTCGCAAAATTCAAATCGGCGGTCAGAAAGTGGCGTACGTGCCACCGGATCAGCGCTTCTATGGAGGGGGCCCGAACTCCGTGCGTGGGTATGGACGGAACGAACTCGGACCGCAGGTCTACGTCCTGACCGCCCTTCCCGGAGACACGTCGGCGGCACCGGTCGTTGACACCGCCGCGACACGTCGGGCGGGAGGCGACAAAGTATTTCGCGTGGCCGACGTCCAGGGCGTCCAATCGCGGCCGACCGGGGGCAACACAGCGATCATTGCCAACGCCGAACTCCGGCTGCCGTCGCCCGTTCTGCCCTCACGGATGCGGCTCGGATTGTTTGTGGACGTCGGCCAGGTCTGGGAGCGCGGAGAGGAAGTCATCACCATCCGCGACGTGAAAGTGACCCCGGGAGCCGGCGTGCGGTTCACAACCCCGCTTGGTCCGGTCCGCATCGACGCCGCGTACAACGGGTATGCCACCCAGCGTGGTCCGCTCCTGTACCAGACCAGCGATACAGCCAGCACGATCACGCAGATCCGCGCTTCATATCCACCCCTGCGGGCCAGCAAGACGTTCTGGCAAAAAATTGTCCTCCAGTTCGCCGTGGGACAGGCCTTCTAGATGATTCGCCGCTCGCTGGGTGTCGCGCTCTGGTCGTTGGTCGGCTTCCTCGCCTGCCTCCTCGGCGCGCTCAATGCGCTGGTGGGCACGCGCGCGGGCCGGACGTTGCTCGCCCAGGTCGCGAGCGCGGCCGCGGAAGGCGTGGTCTCCGGATCCATCGACGTCGGTGAAGTCCGGGGATCGTTGCTGACGGGCGTCGTCCTCACCGACGTGCGGCTGCTCGATCCCGACTCCACGCTCGTCGCGTGGCTGCCGCGGGCAGAGCTGGGGTACAACCCGATCGACTTCGCGGCGGGGCGCGTGGTGTTCATGGAGGTGCGGCTCGACCGGCCCATCATCAACATCGTGCAGCACGCCAACGGCAAGACGAACTTCGACGAGCTGCTGCGCCTCGGCGAAAAGGACACCGTCAGGGTGAAGCCGCTGGGCCCCTCGGGCCCGCGCTCGCTCATCCTGCTGCGGAACGTGCAAATCCAGGACGGCTCGCTCACGCTGCGGCTGCAAAAGCACGGCCAGGTGTCGAACACGAACGAAGAGATCGAGTTCTCCGGCGAAGACGGGCGCTACCGCGTGCGGCGGTTCGAGCACCTCAACGCACGGCTCGCGGCGATGCGCATCCAGGCGCCGCGCGAGCGGGGCATACGGATCGACGTCCTCCGGCTGGCCACCGAAAGCAGCGACCCGAAGCTGTCCATCGCCGACGTCGTCGGCCGCGTGACGATCGACGGGCACACGCTCGACGTCGATCTGTCGCGAGTCCGCTTTCCGGGCTCGCAGTTCCGCGCGCGGGGCACCGTGCAATGGCCGCGCGACACACTGCTCTGGAATCTCGCGCTGCGGGCCGACTCGGCGACGCTGTCCGACGTCCGCTTCATCGACCGGCGGTTCCCGGACCAGGCCGTGCTGCATGGCGGCGTGACGCTCGCGTCGCACGGCGGCCGGGTCCTCGAGATCCAGCTGCGGCCCCTCGACCTCGCCTTTGGCCAGGGCCGGCTCACCGGGCACGTCACGGCGTTTAGTGCCGCGGATTCGGGTATCGTGGCACTCCGTGAGGGCGATCTCACCGCGCACGACCTCTCCCTCGACCTGCCGCGCGCCTACATCGATTCGCTGCCGTTTCACGGCCGGCTGACGGGGCAGACCATTGTGGATGGGCCGATGCGCGCCTTGAAGATCGAGACCGCCTGGTCCTTCCGGGATTCGCTGGTTCCCGGGTGGCCCGAGAGCCAGATCCACGGCAAGGGTGAGATCAGTCTGGCGGGCAGAGATCTCGCATTCCAGCCGTTCGCCGTCACGGCGGGGCGCATTGATATCGGTACCGTGCGCCACCTGGTGCCGGGCTTCGATCTGCAGGGTGAGCTCGACGCGTCGGGAACCCTCACCGGGACTCTCAAGAACGTGATGTTCAGCGGGACGCTGCGTCATCACGACGGCGACCGGCCCGCGAGCGTGGTGCGCGGGGTCGTGGGACTCGACTTCCGGACGGGCGTGCTGGGCATCGCCAGCGACGTCCGCGCGGACTCGCTGTCGCTCGACGGGCTGACCGGCCGGATTCGGGATTTCCCGTTGCGAGGGACCCTCACCGGCACGATCCGTACGAGCGGCGATATCGGTGGCCTCGAAACCCAGGCCGACCTCGACATGGTGGGCGGTGGTGGTGGCGTGCGCGGCGACGGCACGCTGCTGCTGGGCGCGCGCGGCACGCACCCCGGCTACGGGGTTCGCAACTTCACGCTGCACGCACAGGACGTGAACCTGCAGCGGTGGCTGGTACGGCGTGGGCCTCCACCCTCGCGGCTCGCGTTCACCGCGAGCGGCACCGCGCTGGCCGACAGCGTCACTGGCCCCACCGGCGCATTCTCGCTCCTGCTCGCGCCTTCGCTCTTCGCCGGCGCGGTGATCGATACCGGCGCCACGCGGCTGCATTTCGCGGATGGACGGCTCTTCGTCGATTCGCTACGGCTGCAGCAGCCGGGCCTGCTCACAGGCGGGAGCGGTTCGCTCGGATGGCGGCGACCGGACCACGGCACG
>QHTW01000069.1 GCA_003220955.1 Gemmatimonadota bacterium
CATCGAGCCCCAAGGCGCAATCGCGTTCCCCGAAGCAGACGGCGTCATCAGGGTCGTCGGCTCTCTACAGTGTCCCTACTACATCCACCGCGCCCTGAAGCGAGCACTGAAGCTCAGCGATCAGCAAGCTGTCGTCGTCCAGGCGGAGACCGGAGGCGGGTTCGGAGGCAAGGAGGAGTACCCGTCAATTGTGGTGGTTCATGCCGCGCTCCTCGCCCGCAAAGCTGGACGGCCGGTCCGCCTGATCTACGACCGCCATGAGGACCTGGCGGCGACCACCAAACGTCATCCAGGGGTCATCCGGCACCGCACCGGCGTCAAAAGAGATGGAACACTGGTCTATCAGGATATCGAGATCGTGCTGGATGGCGGGGCGTATTGCACGCTCACCCCCGTCGTGCTCTCGCGTGCGGCCATCCACGCCGCCGGGGCGTATTCCTGTCCCCATGTCCGCATCCGGGCGCGGGCGGTCGCGACCAACACGCCGCCCAACGGCGCGTTCCGCGGCTTCGGCGCGCCGCAGTCGCTGCTCGCTGCGGAGTTGATGGTGGAGCACGTCGCGGAGCGGCTGGGGATGTCGAGTGTCGATCTGCGCCGTAAATGGATGTTGCGCGTGGGCGACACGACGGCGACGGGGCAGGTGCTCACGGAGAGCGTGGGCTCGACGCTGGTGCTGGATGCGGCTCTGAAGGCGGCGCCACACGTCGGCACGTCTGAACGTCGGCACGTTCGCCGTGGCCGGGGTCTGTCTCTCGTCTTTCATGGCTCAGGTTTCACGGGCAGTGGTGAGAAAAAGCTTCAGGGCACGATTGGCTTCGAGGCGCTCGCTGACGGGACGTTTCGTATTCTGACTGCGTCAACCGAGATCGGCCAAGGCACCAAGACCATCTTTTGTCAGCTCGCCGCCGATGCATTGGGCGTCGAGTTGGACAAGGTGACCCTGGCGCCTCAGGACACGTCGCTCGTTCCCGATTCCGGTCCAACGGTTGCCTCGCGCACAGCCATGATCGTGGGACGATTGGTGCAGGAGGCCGCCCTGGAGATCAAGGAACGACTGCAGCACGAGAGGCCGCCGCTGCGCGTCGAGAAGTCGTACATGCAGCCCGATTCGATTCACTGGGACGAGGCCACCTACCGCGGCGACGCCTACCCCGTGTACGCCTGGGCCTGCACGATCGCCGACGTGGATGTGGACATCACGACTGGCGAGGTTCGAGTGACGGATCTCGTCACCGCCGTCGACTGCGGTAAGGCTCTGCATCCAGTGATGGCGGAGGGGCAAATCGAGGGCGGCTGCCTGCAGGCGGTCGGCTGGGCCACGATCGAAGAGATCAAGATGAAGGATGGTGGCTACCAGAACGACCGCTTGGCGACGTACCTCATTCCGACGGCGCTCGATGCGCCACGTATCTGTACGATCCTGGTCGAGAACCCGTACTCCCGGGGTCCCTTCGGAGCCAAGGGGATCGGCGAGCTGCCGATGGATGGTCCGGCCCCGGCGATCATTGCGGCCATTCACAATGCCACGGGCGTGTGGCTCGATGAGGTCCCCGCGACTCCGGAGAAAGTCCTGGAAGCCCTGGGAGCGCAGTCGTGACGGTCCGGTTCACGCTCAACGGTGCTCCCGTGAGCGTTGAATGCGCAGGGTCGCGGCGACTCCTCGATACCTTGCGCGAAGATCTCGGCAAGACCGGTACCAAAGAGGGCTGCGGCGAAGGGGAGTGCGGCGCATGCTCGGTCCTCATCGACGGCGAGGTCGTGGACAGCTGCCTGGTCGCGGTCGGTCAGATCGAAGGCCGCAATGTCGTCACTGTGGAAGGACTCGCTGGACCGGACGGCAAGTTGTCCCGCCTGCAGCAGGCCTTCATCGAGCACGGCGCGGCACAATGTGGGATCTGCACGCCGGGGATGTTGCTCGCGGCCCACGTTCTGCTGCAGCGCACGCTCCCACCGAGCGCTGATGACGTTCGGGAGGGGCTCGCCGGCAATCTGTGTCGGTGTACCGGCTACACGAAAATCATCGAGGCGGTGCTGTCATGTACGACGTGACCTATCTCCGTCCCACGAACCTGAAGGATGCCGTGCAGTTGTATCGCGCGACCCCGGGATGCCGCCCGCTCGCCGGCGGTACGGATCTGATGGTCATGCTGCACGCGAGAACGCTCCGCCCAGCGCCGCGGGCCGTGCTCGACGTGTGGTCGTTACTCGAGCTCAAGGGAGTGCGGCGATCGCAGGGGATGCTGGAAATCGGTGCGGCGGAGTCCTACACCGGCATCATCCGGTCGCGCGACGCGCAGGAGCATGTCCCGGCGCTGGTGGCGGCGGCGCGCACGATCGGGGCCGCGCAGATCCAGAATCGCGGCACCCTCGGCGGCAACCTGGCGAATGCGTCTCCCGCCGGCGACACGTTGCCGGTTCTGCTGGCCTATGATGCCGTCGTGGTGACCGACCGGCGCTCGATTCCGATCGACCAGTTTTTCACCGGCTATCGCAAGACCGCGCTGCAGCCCGATGAGCTGATTGTGGCGGTGCGGATGCCCCTCGGCCGTCGGGTCGTATTTCGCAAAGTGGGGACGCGTGCCGCGCAGGCGATTTCGAAAGTCGTCACGGCGGTGAGCCGATCACCCGCGCGCGTGGCGCTCGGCGCCGTCGCCGAGGTGCCGCTGCGCGCGCGCCGCGCCGAGGCTGCGCTGGAGCGGGGGGACGTGGAAGGCGCCATCGCCGCGGTCGCCGACGACATCAGGCCAATAGATCGCCGTACGGTTGCCCAGAATGTGCTGCGGAGCCTACTCGATGACTTGGCGCGCACTTAGTATGCGAGTAACTCGAGAGCCTTAGCCAAAACCTTCGTGCCAAGCTCCACATGCTCTCGCTTCGTCGCTTCTTCCGGGCAGTGTGACCGCCCTCCGATGCTCGGCACAAACAGCATCCCCACCTTGCACCGCGCCGCGAGGATCTGGGCGTCGTGCCCGGCCCCGCTCACCATCTCGACGGCTTGAACTCCGCAGTCCTTCGCTGCCCGCGTGAGGACGGCGCGGACATCCGAATGCATCGGCACGGGAGGGCGCTCCTGGAGCATCCGAATGTCGAGTCCGAGCCCGCGCTCCGATGCGATCGTGGCGCACAGCGACCGAATGCGCTCCTCCAGCGCGCGGCGCGCGCCCAGATCCGAATGGCGTACGTCGATCGTGAAAATCACGCGGCCGGGCACAACGTTGATCTGGTCGGGCTCCGCCCGCACTTTGCCGACGGTGGCGACGGCCGGCTTGCCGAGCGAGCGGGCGATCGACTCCACCGCCTGAATCATCGCGGCCGCCCCGGTCAACGCATCGCGCCGCGACTCCATGGGGGTCGTGCCGGCGTGGTCCGCGCGGCCCGTCACCGTGAGTTCGAGATGGGCCGTCCCGACGATCGCGCTCACGATCGCGAGTGGCGTGCCGGAGGATTCCAGCACCGCACCTTGCTCGATGTGCAGCTCGACGAACGTATCGATGTCCTCGCGCGCCGCGTTCGCGACTTTGGTCGGGTCTAAGCCGCGCTCGCGCATCGCGGCGGCGATCTCGGGATCGACGCTGTCGATCGATCCCGTGATCGCGCGAGAGCCCCAGAAGTTCGTCCTGAACCGCGAGCCCTCCTCTTCACAGATCGCGACAACTTCGAGCGGGCGCTTGGGCGTGCCCTTGGCTTTGAGCAGCGCTTCGACGGCGGTGAGTCCGGCCACGATGCCGAGCGCGCCGTCGAGCCGGCCGCCGTGACGCACTGTGTCGATGTGGGAGCCGGTGACGATCGATTTTCCGTTTCCGGCGGCTCGACCCCACAGATTGCCAACCGCGTCCCGGTGCGTTTCGAGCCCGGCCTCCGTCAACCAGCGTTCAACGCGCTCTATCGCGGTCGCCCAGGCGCTGCTGTAAAGGGGGCGGTAGGCTCCACCCCCAGGGTCCGCGCCGATCGTGTAGAGCTCGTCGAGCCGTTGCTCGAGTAACGTTGGGTCAATGCCCATTCGACATATCAATAATTGTTGATATGTAGTGCTAGGGGGGCTCGGTGCCGCACGAATTGCCCCCAGCCTGGCCGGCCGGTCATTTCGCCATCAACGAAGACGGTTTTCCCCCGCACAATCGTGCGCACGACCTTCCCGGTGAATTTCCGGCCGAGGTACGCGCTGACACCGCTGCGCGTCTGAAGGTCGTTCGAGCCGAAGGTCCAACGCTGCTCCGGATCTACGATCGCGAAGTCCGCGTCGGCACCGACGGCGATCGCGCCTTTGCGTGGATAGAGACCGAACAGTTGGGCCGGCGCGGTGGCGGTGAGGTGGGCGATGCGCTCGAGCGAGAGGCCACGCGCGTGCAGGCCGTCGGTCAGCAGTACGGGCAGCGTGGCCTGGATCCCCGCGACGCCGCCCCACGCCTGCCAGATGTCGTGCTCACCCTTCTGCTTGTCGGCCGCAGGGCAGGGCGAGTGGTCTGAACCGATCAGGTCTACGCGACCCGCGACCACCTCGGTCCAGAGCGCCTCACGCGTCGCAGGATCGCGGATCGGCGGCGCGCACTTGAGCGCTGGCCCGATGCGCTCGAAGTCCTCCTCGGTGAAGGCGAGGTAATGCGGGCATGTCTCGGCCGTGATAACCACGCCCTCGCTTCGGGCTGCATCCACCTGCGCCAACCCTTCGGCGCAGCTCACGTGCACGACATGCGCGCGCACGCCCCTGCCGGCGCCGCGCATGCACACGAGCAGTCGCTGAATCGCCTCGACCTCCGCGCGCGGCGGCCGCGCACGGCACCACGACAGCCGGTCCGCGCCGCTGCTCCGTTCTCCTGTGCTCAGCCGTTCCACCGTCTCGTGGCTCTCGGCGTGGACGCCGACGATCGCGTTGAGACGCGCCGTCGTCTTGAGCGCGATCGCGAGGATGCCATCGGGCACGCGCTGAAAATCGTCGATGCCGCTGTGACTCATGAACGCTTTGAAGCCGATGACGCCCCGTTGGTGGAGGATCTGGAGGTTGTCGAGGTTGTCGGGGACAAGGCCGCCCCACAGCCCGAAATCGACGAGGGCTTTCTGCGACGCGATCGCGAGCTTCTCGTCGAACGCTGCGGGAGTCGTGGTCGGGGGGTGCGCGTTGAGGGGCATCTCGAGCACGGTCGTTACGCCCCCGGCGGCGGCACCGCGCGTCCCCGCCTCCCAACCTTCCCACCCGGCGCGGCCCGGCTCATTGAAGTGGACGTGCGCGTCGACCACGCCCGGAAGCACCACCCGATTTCGCGCGTCGATGGTCTCGTCACCATCCCGCACTTCACTTCCGATTGCGGTGATGGTGCCATCCAGGATCGCGATGTCGGCTGGGCGTTGCCCGGTGGGAAGAACGACCGTACCACCCCGAATGACGAGAGAGCTCACCGCTCTTCTTCGATGGTGATCTCTTGCGCTCCCTCCCACAGCGTGAGACGACCGATCTCGGAAAGGTGTTCTTGCCCCTGAGTAATTGTCGCAAAATGATTGCCGGCCAGTTGCCCCACCTTGCTCGCGAACATGGTCGAACCATAGGGAAAAAGCAGCTCGGTCTCACTCATGCCGCCGGGGTAGAGCAGCAGCATCCCCGGCGCGGGATGGCTGGTGTGATTCTCGAATTCGAGCCCGAGTTTTCGCTCGCCCATTGGAATCCAGGTTGACTCGCCGCTCCAGCGGCAGTGGACTATCTTGGATTTGAACGGCAGCATTTTGCGAATCACGGCGACGGTTTTTGGCGCGGCCTGCTCTTCGAGTCGCGCCGTGAACGTCAGGGGTCCCACGCGGATCTTGAGCATGCCCAACACTAACCGCCCGACGATTTCGACGCACGTCCTCGATACGACGCGCGGCGAGCCCGCCGCCGGCGTCGCCGTGACGCTGTGGCGGCTCGACGGCAAGGAGCAGGTCGCGCAGGGGACGCGAGAGACCGATGCCGATGGGCGGATCGCCGCGCTGGGCGATGGCGCCCTGACCGCGGGGACCTACCGGCTGTCCTTCGAGGTGGGCGCGTACTATAAGAGGAAGGGGACCGCGGCGTTCCTCCAGCGCGCCACTCTGGATGTCGAGATCACCGATCCCAACCGTCGTTACCACATCCCGCTGTTGATGTCACCGTTTGCGTGCTCGAGCTACAGAGGCAGTTGAACCTCTTCGAAAACGCGGGTCCGTTGCTGGATCGGCTTGGTGCGGAAGAGCCCTTCCCCAGCGGCGCCGCCATGCTCGCGCGCGCCCGTGAAATCCTGAAAGCGCTTTCCGAGCCCGAGCAGATCGCGGTGATCAACGCGCACCCGCGCATCGGCGAGGGCTCGGACAAAATGTCGGCGCTCTCATTCAAGGAGCAGGGCTACGATCGCGATACGACGCCGCCCGAGGTCCTCCGGCGGCTGGCGGCGCTCAACGAAGAATACGAACAGAAGTTCGGGTTTCGCTTCGTGGTGTTCGTGAACCGGCGATCCCAGGAAGCCATCGTCCCGGTGCTCGAGGCTCGGCTGCGGGGGACGCGCGACGAGGAGCGCCGGACCGCGTTGCGAGAGATTCTGGCGATCGCCGAGGATCGGCTCAAACGGGGGGAAGTCTGAATGTTCGCCCTGATCAAGCTGATCCAGTCCCTCTTCGGCACGCTGCACTCCGAAGGCACGCCCGGCCAGCTCGCCGCCGGCATCGTCCTGGGGTCGTTTCTCGGACTGACACCGCTCGTGAACCTCCACAACGCAGTGATCTTCGCGGCGCTGGTGCTCCTCAACGTCTCGTTCGCCGGCGGGATGCTGGGGTGGGCGGCCTTCATCCCGTTCGGATTCCTGCTGGACCCTGTGTTCGACTGGATCGGCCACAGCCTCCTGTTGGCGCCGTCGCTGCGGGGGTTGTGGACGTCGCTGTACAACCTGCCGATCGTGCCGCTCACGAACTTCAACAACACGATCGTGCTCGGCAGCTTTGTGTTTGCTGTCCTGTTCGCCGTGCCGCTGTTCGTCGGTACTCGCCTCGGCGTAACGCGCTACCGGGCCACGATCGGGGAGCGTGTGCGGCAGTCGAAGTGGTATCGCGCCCTCACGGCGTCCAAGGCGTACAACGTCTACAAGATGTTCCGGCCATGACTCAGCGCCTGAAGATCTTCCGCTGGAAAGCGGTGGGCCCGCTCCTGGTGCTGCTCGTAATCGCGGTTGTGTTGTGGTGGGTGTTCGCCGACACGATCGCGCGGCGGGAATCGCAGAAGGTCGGCACGCAGCTGCTGGGTGCGAAAGTCGAGATCCAGAGGCTCCATCTCGATCTGGCTCACGGCAAGGTCCTGATCCAGGGCCTGACGGTCGCCAGCCCGCACGAGGCGTTGCGCAACCTGCTGCAGGCGGACGAGCTGGTCGCGGACGTCGACCTGGTGCCTCTCACCGAGAAGAAACTCATCATCAACCGCGTCGCCGCCAACGGGCTCCGCTTCGGGACTCCACGCGAGACGGACGGCCGCGTCGCTGCGAAATCCGGTGAAGGGCAGGGGATTGCCGGCCGCGTCCTGGCCGAGACGCATCAGTGGGCGAGCCAGTTCCAGGTACCCGTGCTCCAGCTCGCGACCGGCAAAATCGGCATCGATTCCCTCGACCCGCGGCGGCTCTCCACGATTCCGGCTGCTGACGCGCTCAGCGCGCGCGCCGACTCGAGCCGCCGCGCCTGGCAGCTGGCGGTCGACACGCTGCGCTTGGGCCCAACGCTCGACACGGCACGCGCCACGCTCGAGAAGCTGCGCCACGCGCGCGCCACCGATCTTGCCACGCTCAACGAAGCGCGGCAGGCGATCGAGCGGCTCAAGCGCGCGCGTGATCGGGTGACCATGCTCGAGCGCAACGTCACGCAGGGCGTGTCCAATCTGAAATCAGGGCTCGCCGGGCTCGACACCGCGCGGCAACGCGACTACGCGTTCGCGCGCGGCTTGCTCAAATTGCCGAGCCTCGATGCGCCGGCGGTAGGCGCCGCGCTGTTCGGCCCCGTCGCGATCAGGCCATTCGAGCAGGCGCTCTACTATATGCAGTTGGCGCGCCGCTACATGCCGCCCGGCCTGCTCCCGCGCGCCGCGACCGGCCCGAGGCGCATGCGGCGCGCTGGCGAGAACGTGCGCTTCCCCAAAGAGCGCAACCTCCCCGGTTTTCTCGTGCGCAACGCCGAGTTGTCGTTCCTGTTGCACCCGAGTGCGGAGCAGCCCCAGCGCTACGCCGGCCGGCTGAGCGGCCTCACCAGCGATCCGGCGCTGTACGGCCGGCCGACCATTGCCACGGCCACAGGGCCGCAGCTTGGCGCTGGCCTGATGCTGAATCATTTGCATGACATTCCGGTCGATACCGCCGGCGCGTCGGTCGGCGGCGTTCGCTTCCCGGCATTCCAAGTGCCGGGCGTGCCGCTGAGACTCGATCCCGGTGCCGCCACCACACAGCTTGGCTTCAATCTCAACGGCGACACGATTCACGCGCGCTTCGCCATCCGTTCCAGCAGCGTGCACTGGACGCGCGACTCCGGCTTCGCGAACAGCACAATTGGTGAGTTGATCTGGCGGGCTGTCTCTGGGGTATCGAACCTCGATGTCGAAGCGCGGCTCTCGGGCGCCTTGCGATCGCCACGCAGCTGCGCGCGGTGCTCGGCGCGCAGGTGGCCGCCGCCGAGAAGCAAATGCGCGATCGAGTGGATGCGCTGGTGAACGACAAGGTGGGCCCCGTACGGGCGCGCGTGACCGAGGTCCAGAATCAGGGGCAGGCGCAAGTCGCCCAACAGCGCGCGCGCCTCGACGAAGTGCAGAACCAGCTGGAGCAGCGGCTGCGCGAGCTCACGCGGATCCGCCTGCCGTGATTCCGCTCCAAACGCCGCAGCACCCGACGGCGTCTTAGTTCTGTGCCCCCCCCGGACGATCTCGTCGCCCGTGCGCAGGCTGGCGACCAGACGGCTTTCCGGGAGCTATATCGTCAGCACGCCGGCCGCGTGTACGCGTTGTGTCTTCGCCTCACCGGCGATGCGCGCGATGCCGACGAGCGCACCCAGGATGTCTTCGTCCGGCTGTGGGACAAGCTGCGCTCGTTCCGGGGCGAAAGCGCGTTCAGCTCCTGGCTGCACCGGCTCGCCGTCAACGTCGTTTTGAACGAACGCCGGACGACAGGACGGCGCGAGCGGCGGGTGATGCCGGCGGAGGATCCGGACAACATGGCAGGGGCGCAGCATGCTGCGCCCCTCCATCTGAACATCGATTTGGAGCGGGCGATCGCCGACTTGCCGGATGGAGCGCGCGAGGTGTTCGTGCTGTACGACATCGAAGGATACGGGCATGGCGAGATCGCCCAGCTCGTGGGCATAGCGGAGGGGACGTCGAAGGCGCAGCTGTTTCGGGCGCGGCGCCTGCTACGGGAGAAGCTGGAGCGATGAACGAACAAGAGCTGCACGAGGCCGTAAGCCGCCTGCCGAAGAGCATCGAGCCACCGCGTGACCTGTGGCCCGATATCTCGGCGCGGATCAAGGTCGGCCCGTGGCGGCGCTGGTACTGGGTCCCGCTCGCCGCGGCGGCGGTGTTCGTGCTCGTGATGATCGGACGCTCGATCCAGCCCACCGCATGGGACGTCACCGCCCTGGCCGGCCGTCCCCTCCTCGGCACGCACCGGCTCGCCGCCTCGGGGCGGCTGCGGGTGGGCGACTGGCTGCAGACCGACGACTCCTCGCGCGCGCTCGTGGCGGTGGGTCGCATTGGACAGGTTGAGGTGCAGCCGGACACGCGCGTGCAGCTCGTCGTTGCGCGGGCGGACGAGCATCGCCTGGCGCTGGCGCACGGGACGATCGCCGCGAAAGTCGATGCCGTGCCGCGACTCTTCTTTGTCGAGACACCCGCGGGAACGGCGATCGATCTCGGCTGCGCCTACACGCTGGCCACCGATTCCCTCGGGAAGGGCGTGCTGCACGTCACCGCCGGCGAGGTGGAGTTTCAGACCGGGCTGCGCTCGGCGCGCGTCCCCCTCGGCGCGCTCATCCAGATTCGCCCAACCACCGGCCCGGGGATTCCGTACGTCGATGACGCGCCGGCGCCCTTCGTGCGCGCGCTGATGACGTTCGACTACGAGCCGCGCGGCACGCGAGCGCGCGCGATTCGCACCGTGCTCGCGCTCGCGCGCCCGCAGGATGCGCTCTCGCTCTGGCATCTGCTGCAGCGCGTCGATCCCTCGTTGCGCGGCCTGGTATACGATCGTCTCGCTACGCTCGTCCCCCCGCCGCCCGGTGTCACGCGCCTCGGCGCCATCGCGCTCCATTCGCGGGACCTGGAAGGGTATTGGACGACGATCCAGCGCATCCATTTCCGCATGATGGCGCTGCGCGGCGTGCGCGACGTCGATCCCCGCACCGGGAGAGCGGTCCACTGAGCGCTTGATGCACGCTTGACGGCCCTGGGCGATGCTGGTACGTCCCCTCGTACTGGTCTCAACCAGGAGTCCGCCATGCGTCGCTTGCTGTTGATCGTCCCCGCAGCCCTGCTCCTCGCTTGCACGGAGCAGAACCCCGTCGGTTCGCTCTCCTCGTACAACATCACGTCGCCCCCGCCCAGCGCGCGCGACATCACCGTGATGACGCAGAACCTCTACGTCGGCGCGGACGTCGATCTCGTGATCCGCGCCCTGGGCACGCCCGATCCGGGCGACGACTTCCCGGCTCTGATGGTCGCGATCGCGACGGTGGGCAAGACCGATTTTCCGGCGCGCGCCGAGGCCATCGCGGACGAGATCGCGCGCGCGCGGCCGCACGCGGTCGGCTTTCAGGAGGTATCGAAGATCGACATCGATCTGACGCCGCTCGGAGCGCCGGCTGTCATCCATCAGGACTTCCTGGCCATCCTCCAGAGCGCCCTGGCCGCGCGCGGCCTGCATTACACCGTCGCGGGCACGTCGGACAACATCAACGTGAGCCTCGTCTCGGGACTCGTTCGCCTCGTGGACCATGACGCGCTGCTCGTGGATGCCGATCGCGTCACCATCAATGAAGCGAGCGCGCAGGACTTCTCGGTCAATCTGGGGCAGGTTGCCGCGGGCGTGGTGCTGATTCGCGGCTGGGTGTTCGCGCGCACGACGGTGGACGGCCGGCCCGTCACCTTTGCGAGCGCCCATACCGAAGCCAATCTCGCGGGTGCACCGCCGGGCTTACTCGAGCAGATTCGCGCCGCGCAAGTCGGCGAGATCGTGGCGATGCTCGGATCGAGCACGCCGATCGTGCTGATGGGCGACTTGAACGACACGCCGGGGTCGCCGATGTACGGCGTGCTCGCGAGCTCGGGATTCACCGACACGTGGGCCGCGCTCCATCCTGGTGCGGATGGCTTGACCTGCTGCCACGTGGCCGATCTGTCCGATCAGGTCGCCAATTTCGATCAGCGCATCGACTACGTGTGGACGCGCGGCTTCGCCCGCGCGGACGGCAAGGTCACAGGCTCTATCGATCGCTTCGGCAACGTGCCATCTGACCGGCTCGCCGGACCCGCCTATCCGATTTGGCCTTCGGATCATGCGGGGCTGCTCGCGGCGCTGCGCTAGAGAAGGTTTCACGTCTGCACGACTGCACGTCGGCTTGAATTGGCGTGCCGACGTGCCGACGTGCCGACGTGATTAGCTCACCTTCCCAATCGGCAGGCTCCGGATTCTCTTTCCGGTCGCCGCGAAGATCGCGTTGCACACCGCGGGGGCGGTCGGCGGGACTGAAGGCTCGCCGATCCCCCCCAACGTGTCGGTGCTCGGCACCGTGTAGACCTCGACGACCGGCATCTCGGGAATCAGCACCGGGTAGTCGGTGAAGTTGCCCTGCTGTACGCGGCCGTTCTCGATCGTGATCTCGCCATACAACGCGGCGGACAGCCCGAAGGCGACGCCGCCCTGCATCTGCGCCTCGAGCGTATCGGGGTTCACCACGGGTCCGCAGTCCACTGCACACACCACGCGGTGGACGCGCACCGTGCCGTCCGGTGCCACCGACACTTCGGCGACTTCCGCGCACGTCGTCGGTTCCCACTCCGCGATCGCAATGCCGCGGGCATGGCCGGCCGGCAGCGGCGTGCCCCACCCGGCTTTCGTCGCGGCGAGCTCCAACGTGCGCAGATGCCGTGGCTTCGCTTGCAGCAGCTCGCGGCGGAATTCGTAGGGATCACGCCCCGCCGCGACGGCGAGCTCGTCCATAAACGACTCCACCACGAACGCATTTTGTGACGCGCCGACCGAGCGCCAGAAACCGAGCGGGATGGCGGGCAAGTCCGCGGCGACCTGATCGACGAACACGTTCGGGAACGCGTACGGCACATCCGCCGCCCCGTCGATCAGCGTCCTATCGATCCCGTTCTGAAGCGGACCAAACTTGAGGAGAATCGGCGGCGCGACGATGTGATGCGTCCACGCGACCGGCTTATTCTGTGCGTCGAGCCCGGCCCTGAGCCGGTTGTACGTCGCCGGCCGATAGAAGCCGTGCTTCGTGTCGTCTTCCCGCGACCAGATCACCTTCACGGGCGCGTTCGCCGCTTTTGACAGCCGCACCGCTTCGGCCACGAAATCCGATTCGAGCCGCCGGCCAAATCCGCCGCCCAGCAGGGTCGTGTGAATGCGGACTTTTTCCTTGGGCACCCCCGCTGCCTCCGCGGCGACCTCCTGGGCGCGCGTCTGGTTCTGCGTCGGCCCCCAGACGTCGCAGGTGCCGTCGGCACGCACGTGCGCGGTGCAGTTCATCGGCTCCATCGTGGCGTGATGCAGGAAGGGAACGGTGTATACGGCGTCGATCTTCTTCGCCGCACCGGCGAGCGCCGCGCTGGCATCGCCATCCTTGCGCGCGCTGACACCTGCCTGGCTTGCGAGTGACGCGAGCTTGCCTGGGATATCGCCGAGCGTCGCGTTGGCGCCTTCGTCCCAGGTGATCTGCAGCGCGCGGCGGCCTTCCACAGCCTGCCAGTACGTGTCGGCGACGACGGCAATGCCGCTCTCGGTGCCGACGCCCCATGCGCCACCGGTCCCTGTCCACGGCGTGCTTTCCAGCTGGACGACGTGTCGCACGCCGGGCAAGGCCCTGGCGCGCGCGGCGTCAAAGCTCTTCACCTTGCCGCCGAACACCGGCGAGCGCTCGACGCTTGCGATGCGTTCACCTTGGACGGCGTGTCCAAACGGTGCGTGCGGTGGCCGAGCAGCCGGAAGTCTTTCGGATCCTTGAGGGGCGGGTTTTCCGGGAGCGGGATCGACGCGGCCTTTTGGGCCAGCTCGCCGTACGTCAAGCGGTGGCTCGTCCCCGTATGGCTCACGACGCCATTCGCGGTGCTGCAAGCCGCGGGCTCCGCGCCCCAGGTCTGCGCAGCCGCGGCGACGAGCATCGCGCGCGCCGTCGCACCCGCCTTGCGGAGGATGTCCCACGACGTGCGCACACTGGTCGAGCCGCCCGTTGACATGCGGCGCGACCACCCAGCCGGATTGTCGGGCACCGCTCCGACCTTCACCTTCGACCAATCCGCGTCCAGCTCCTCGGCGAGGATCATCGCCAGCGCGGTATGATTGCCTTCGCCCATCTCGGACTTGTCGATCGTGAAGGTGACCGTGCCATTGGTGTCGACCCGGAGCCAGGCGTTCGGTGTAAATGGGACTACCCCATGGCGGTCGGGAAGCCGAAACCCAATCACCAGTCCGGCACCGACCGTGCCGGCCACTTGAAGAAACGCGCGCCGTTGCATCAGGCCTCCTTGGCCGCGCGATGGATCGCGGCGCGGATGCGCTGGTAGGTTCCGCAGCGGCAGATATTGGTCATCGCCGCGTCGATCTCGGCGTCCGTCGGGGTGGTCGAGCGTCGCAGCAGCGCCGCCGCGGCCATGACTTGGCCCGACTGGCAGTAACCACATTGCGGGACGTCCTCGGCGATCCACGCTTTCTGTACGCGGTGCGTGGACGTGGCGCTCAGGCCTTCGATCGTGGTGACGGGTCGGGTGCCGACCGCCGACACGGGCAGCACACACGAGCGCACCGCGTCACCGCCCAGATGCACTGTGCACGCGCCACACTGCGCGATGCCGCAGCCGAACTTGGTGCCGGTGAGACCGAGATTGTCGCGGAGCACCCAGAGCAGCGGCGTGTTGGCGGCCGCGTCAACAGTTCTCCGCCGACCATTCACCAGAAGGGAATACGCGGGCATAGGCAGGGCCTCAGGAGGAGAGGTTGAGTCAAACGTGGCGGACAAACCGAGAAGGCGCTAGTTAGGTGTTCCATGACGACATACGCTCGGCGCCTGGGGTTGTTCTCGGGAACGATGGCGGTGGTCGGCGGCATCATCGGCGGCGGGATCTTCCGCACGCCGGCGACCGTCGCCGAGCGGCTGCGGTCTCCGGGACTGGTGCTGCTGGCCTGGGTGATCGGCGGGATCGTGGCGCTGATCGGCGCGTTCTGCTTCGGCGAGCTGGGCCAGCGCCGCCCGCGCGCGGGCGGCGGCTACGTCTACTTGCGCGAGACGTTCGGCGCTTTGCCCGCCTTTCTTTACGGCTGGACGCTGGTGCTGGTCATTGCGACCGGGGCGATTGCCGCCGTTGCCGTCACCTTCGCCGACTACGCGCTCGCGCTGTTCGGTCTGCCGCACCGTTTCTCGGTGCCGCTCGCTGTGGCCGCGATCGTGTTCCATACCGCCATCAACTACGTCGGCGTGCGTCCCGCGGCGATCACGCAGAACATTTTCACCGTGCTGAAGCTCGTCGCCCTCGCGATGCTTATCGGCGCAGGGCTCACCCGTACCGCCCCGTACCGCCCCTTACCGTCCCTTACCGTCGCCTCTCCTGTCGGAGCAATCGGGGCCGCCCTTGTCCCGATCCTTTTCACCTATGGCGGGTGGCAACAAACGAACTTCATCGCCGAGGAAATCGTCGACCCTGAGAGAAACCTGCCGCGAGCACTCGTGCTAGGCGTGGCGATCGTCGTGGCGGCCTATCTGCTGACGAATGTCGCATACCTGCGCGTTCTGGGAATCGAGAGACTCTCGGCGAGCACGGCGCCGGCGGCCGACACGATGCGAGCGGTCCTCGGCCCGGTGGGCGGCACGATCATCGCCGCCGGAATCGCGATCTCGACGTTCGGATTCCTGAACCTCGTGATCCTCGTGACTCCCCGAGTATTGCAGGCGATGGCGGCTGACGGCGTGTTCTTCCGCCGCTTCGCGGTGCTTCATCCACAGTATCAGACGCCGACCGCGGCGATCGTTGCCCTCGGGGTTTTTGCCGTCGCGTTGACGCTGACCGGAACGTTCGGTCAATTGGTCGATTATGTCACGTTCGGGGATTGGATCTTCTTTGGCCTGTGTGTGGCGGGCCTATTCATCTATAGAGCGCGGGAGCCGGTGACGGCCTTCCGCGTGCCCGGCTATCCGGTGTCACCGGCGCTCTTCGTCCTAGCGGCGGCGTACGTCGTTTTCAGTGCGGTAGCATCGAATCCCAAGAACGCCGCGATCGGTGCCGGGCTCATCGCGCTCGGCATCCCGGCCTTCCTTTACTGGCGGAGCCGTCCATGACACGCACGACCTGTCTCGCCGCGGTCGCGGCAGCGCTGCTCGCTCCCACCCTGTTGGCACAGCACGAGCACGGCCGGTCCGCTGAGCAGCTGGGACGCGTCGACTTCCCGATTTCGTGCAATGCCGAGGCGCAGCAGCGCTTCACGCGGGCGATGGCGATCCTGCATTCATTCTGGTGGGAGCAGGGCCCGGCGGCGTTTCAGGCGGTGGCGGATGCGGACTCCACCTGTGCGATGGCGTATTGGGGCATGGCCCTCACCGCGTGGGGCAATCCGTTCGCGGGCGGACCGGGCGGCAATGCAGGCAAGGGGGAGCCGTTGCGCCGCGGTGCGGCGTTCGCTGAGCGCGCGCTTGCGCTGGGTGCCGCCACGGCGCGAGAACGCGGCTTCCTCGCCGCGGGCGCGGCGCTGTATCGCGGCTCCGATTCGATCCCCAACCTCCGGCGGCTGCAGGCGTACTCCGATACGCTCGCGCGCGTCTATCACGACTTCCCGGCCGATCCGGAAGCGGCGATCTACTACGCGCTTTCCCTGGTGGAAACGGCCCCCAAGACCGACACGACGTTGGCGCGGCAGAAACGCGCCGCCGCAATCCTGAATCCATTGTTCCAGCGATTCCCGGAGCATCCGGGTCTCGCGCATTACATCATCCACGCCGACGACTCGCCGCGGCTTGCGGCGCTCGGCCTCGACGCGGCGCGCCGCTACGCACAGATCGCGGCCTCCGCGCCGCACGCACAGCACATGCCATCCCACATCTTCGTCCGACTCGGCCTCTGGGACGAAACGATCACCGCCAACACTCGCGCCTTCGAAGCGGGCCTCGAGTACGCCCGCGCGCACCACCAACCGGTCGCGCCGGAGCGGCTGCATGCGCTCGACTACATGGTGTACGCGTATCTGCAGCAGGGCCGCGACCGCGAGGCCCGTGCTACCGTCGATACGGCGCAGCACCTGGTGACCGCGACCATCGCTTCGGACGCGCTCATCGCGAACTACAACCAGATCGCGATGGAGGCACGGCTGCCGCTCGAGCGCAGCGACTGGGCGGCGGCGTCACGATTGCCGGTGCGCGCCGCCGAGCTGACGATCGGCGCGGCCCTCGCCCACTTCACCCGCGGCATCGGCGCAGCACGCCTTGGCGATACGGCGCGCGCCGGCGTCGAAATCGCCGCGCTCGCTGCGATCCAGGCCGATATGATGCGCCGCGGGGATAACGATTGGGCGACGGTCGTGGACATCAAGCGGCAGGTGGTCACCGCGTGGCGGGAGCTTGCGGCGGGAGATACCGCGGCGGCGCTGAAGGACGCGAAGGCGGCGGCCGACATCGAGGACGTCACGGAAAAGCAGCCGGTCACGCCGGCCGAGCTGTTGCCGGCGCGCGAGCTCGAGGCAGACATGCTGCTCGCGGTGGGACGGTACGCCGAGGGTCGCACTGCCTACACCGCGGCGCTCGCACGGGAACCGCGGCGGGCGCGGAGCCTCTACGGGGCGGGCCGAGCCGCCGAGCTTGCGGGCGATCGTCAGGGCGCGGCGGCCAGCTACGGGAGCTTCTTGAAGCAGATGGAGCACGGCGACGGCGACCGCGCGGAGATCGCCCGGGCGACTAATTCGCTCTCAGCACAGCCTCGATAAAACTGAGCGTCTTGGTTTCGACCCAGGCTGCCGAGACGGCGGTGATGCCGATCGTGCCGAGCCGGTCCCCGCTTCCCGTCGCTGGCCGTCCTTTCCAGGGCGCTTGCTTGACTTCCCGCTGGACGACGATGCCGTGGCGGGGGTCGTAGCGGAAGATGATCGCTGAGGCCAGCCCGCCACGCGGTGTGAAGGAGAGCGCAACGCTCGGGTAGGCGTCCTCGCGTTCGGTGTGCTCCCGAACGGCGCCATCGTGTCCGGCGCTTTTCAGATCGGCCAGGGTCGCGTCCAGCACCGGCCGCACGACCGACCGCAGCCGTTCACCGCACGCCCGACGGTCCGTCTGATCCTGCGGCGTTTGGGTCGCGGCCGGGTTCTTTGCAGCGCGCTCGGCGTATGCCTGGAGGAGCGCCTGCAGCTTGGTTTTGTATTCGTCGGTCATGGCAGTCCTTCTAAATTACCTGCGCCGGTGACCTCCTCCAACTCGACCGGCATTTGCATGAAGGCGCCGAAGGCCTCCGCACTCGCCTTGACCGCTCGCCGCTCGGCCTGCCCCAGCCGCTCATACAGTTGGATCCTGACCCTGACAGTTCCTTTCCCGAACCTCCGCGCCCAGTGGCCGACGACCACACCGTTCACGACGACGATGTAGATCCCGGCCGGGCCCAGCCGATAGAGCCGTGATGCCCGTGCCGCGCTCATGATCGCGCTGCGATCCCGGTAGCCGGAGATGTATTCGTCAAAGATCGAGATCAGATGCGCGGTCGGTTTCTTGTCGCCCGGGGTTCGCCCTGTCGATGGTGCGAACCAGTAGCGTGTGCCATCGACTGCCTCCTCAGCGAGTGCTCGACCCGCCGCCTCGACGCCCCGGCGGCCATCCGCGAGCGTGAGTCCCGCCCACTTCGCGAAATCATGAATCATCGCCGGCCCGCGGCTTGTGAAAAACCGACGCGCGAGCTCCGCCAGCGCCGCGTCGCGGGCGAGCGCCTTGGTGGCCGGCACCCGCTCATCGAGCAGCGCATAGGTGAATTGCTTGCCGCGCCGGGGCCCGCTGCAGATGAGCCCCTCCAGCTCTGCCCACATCAGGAGGTACACCATGCGGATCTCGTCAGTCGGGATCCGGCGCCGCTCGAAGATCGCGCGGAGCTCATCGCGCGTCAGGTACCGGCCGCCCTGCAGCGCCTGCTCCAGCAGCGCATTGCTGCGCCGGAAGATCGTCGTATCGAGACCATACTTGCGGTATATCCGCGCATTCGCCGCATGCACCCGCGGCGCGGTGAGCGCAAGGAGCCAGCGGATGTCGGCCGGCGTAATGAAGTGCCACGTTGGCCGCAGGATGTGCGTCCGCAGGATGGCGCCGCCGGTGAATGCTTCCTCGACGTCGGCATCGGTCGATCCGGGCACTCGCATTCCGAGCGCCCACTTGGCGCCGGCGTAGTCTTGCGCCTGCACCGCCGCCAACCACGTCACGACGTCGGCGGGAGTCTTGAACCTGGGGGCTAGGAGTCGTTGGCTGAGCAGGCGGCGCCGCGTGAGACTCGAGGAGATCAGGCTCTCCTGCCCGGCCGCGACGTCTTACGGGCACGTCCGACGAGCTTCCAAAACTGCGTCTCACCAATCACGGTGACGCGATGCCCCTTCTCGGCGAGTCGCTTGATCTCCATCAGCTTGAGCCCGCCATCCTTGCCGGCCACCTGCAGCGCGTTGGGCCGCCCGCGCACCAGTATGTCGGTCGAAGGTCCGGGACTTGCCTGGAAGACGGCGCCCGATCGCCTAGCCGCCGCGATCGCATCGCGGCGCGGCCGGTTCAGGAATCCGGTGAAAGACACACGCCGTCCCTTGAGACTTTTGACTACGCCTTTGTGGATCTGCTTGGGAGGATTATCGAGGGCGTCGATCATCTCGCCGGCCGACTGATAGCGCTTCCCCCGCGCGCCGAGACAGCGATGAATCACTTCCTTGAGATGGTCGCTGCACGGCAGCTGGCGGACGTCGCGGGTCCGCATCGGGCTGTGTACGTCGCCGCGGAGGAGCATCGCGATGAGCTGGCCGACCTGATACACATCGTCGCGCTGCTGCCACTTGCGCACTTTCCCCCAGGCGATTTCGGTCGGCGCGCCCAGCGGATTGAATGCGTCGGCCGTGACGCCGCGCCGGCTCGCCTGGTGGGTCGCGATCCCGAAGTCCCCCAGTTTCAGGATCTCGTTCTCACAGACGAAGACGTTGAACGGCGTCAAATCGCGGTGCAGGGCCTGCCCACGATGCAGCACATCCAGCGTCTCGAGGATGGCGGCGATCTCGTGCCGCACGAATTTCTCGGGCTGCCCGCCCTTCGCCGTCAGCCACGCGCTCAGGTCGCCGTGCTCGGCGTACTCCATGACGAGGCAGTATTTGGGGGTCGTCGACTCGACCTGAACAAACCGGTCGAACACGCGGAGCGCGCGAGCCTGGCGCGCGAGCAGCTCGGCGAAGTACGCCTCGCGCAGCCATCCCGCGATTCGGTAGCTGATCTTCACGCAGACGCGCGGGGGAATCGCTCCGGCCGAGCTGGGGGTGGCGAGATAGATCTCGCCAAATCCCCCTTTGCCGATCAGCCGATCCAGCCGATAGGACCGCCCCGTCTCATTGCTGTAGAGTGTGGGCAGCACGGGGCCGGCCGGAGCTGGCTCGGCGGCGCGCGACGGGGGGGGGCGTCGCGTCTTCAGGCGCGTCACTGGTCGTGTCATGACGGTCCAACAAACTTACAGGAGAACGAGAAGTGCCGTCAGAACCGCGGCGCTCACGATCGACTTCAAGTGAACGAGCCGCGCCTGTCCGCGTATCTGTGCGAGCTCAGCCGCGGCGCTGATTCGTTCAGGTCTCGCGTCCAGGTCGCGCAGACCGCGCGCAGCGAGGCGGACTCAGGTCTTGTCGAACGCCTGGAGGAAGCCGAGCGCGCCGATCCACAGGGGGAAAAAGCAGGCGAGCCGCCACAGCCGCGGCGCATCGAAGAGGAAGAGCAACGCCGTGAGCACTCCGGCCGCCACCACGGCGATGATCCCCAGCCGCAACCGCTGCCGCTGGCCACGCGGCCCGATGTTGGGAATCAACTGGATTCGACCGGTGCGGGTGCCGGGGCAGGGCCCGACCTCGCGAGACTCAACAGCAGGGATGCGCACCAGGTCAACGATCCACCGATGATTCCCAGGAACAGTCCCATAATGACGGCACCCATAATCAGGGTGGCTTTCACAAACCCCGGTGACCGCATCAGACGCTCACTCACTGAATCGGTGCGCGCGCCTTGGGGGAAGAGTCGCGTGTACCACTCGGGTAACTTCGTGGGCTGGCGCTGCGCCTCGGTGACTGCCGAGTTGAGCTGGTCCCGGGTGGGACGCGGCATCAGCAGGAACACGATCCCCCAGATCAGCATGGCAAGGACGGAGGACGCCACGACCGCGCCGAACAGCGACGCGATGCGGTTGGGTTGACGCCCGCGACGCCTGGCCCAGCGCGCCACGAGATACATCCCGAAGGGAGCGCCGAGGGCTGCGCCGAGCGATCCGACCAGCGCAACCAAGCAGATGACGACACCGGCGATCCCGCCGAGCAGGCGGACGATAAGCGGTCTTGGTGGCGAGGAGGTCATGACCGGAAATTCTACCCGTATTGTTCAACATGACCAATCCGGCTGATACGGCGGCGCCCGCCTGGACGCTGCGCCTGATCTCCGAGCTCACGGCCGCCGACTCGCGCGCGATCGCGGTCGCGAACGCGCTAACGCCGCAGCAGCTCAACTGGAAGCCGGGTCCGGCGCACTGGAGCGTCGGGCAATGTCTGGAGCACTTGTCGCTGGCGAACGAGGTGTATCTGCGTGCGATGGGACCGGCGCTGGAGGGCGGGCGCCGCGCCGCGGTCTCGGAAATCACGCCCGGCTGGTTCGGCCGGTATTTCATTCGCCATTACATCGAACCGTCGGCCAAGACGCGACGCGGCCGCGCACCGCGGAAGATCAGGCCAAGTCCTGAGGTCCCGGCGTCAGTGCTGGAGCGGTTCCTCCGCAGCAACCAGGCGATGCGTGAATTCATCGATCGCGCGCGGCACTACGATGTGAACCGGATCCGATTCAAGAATCCGTTCGTTGGGGTGGTGCGCTTCACCATCGGGACCGGGCTTGAGGTCACGTCGCACCATGAGCGGCGGCACCTGCTGCAGGCGGAACGGATCAGGCGGTCGCTGGAGTCCGCCAGGGTGCAGTGACGCTCACGGGTGCGCCGTCACCGGACCGCCGTGCTTCATCCACAACATGATCGTCGCACACGGGCTTCCCGCGAATTCCGGCGGGGTGACGCCCGGAGTGGGGAACGCCTCGACCGCGAGCACGTCGCTCATCTGAAACTCGTCTAATGTGTGTTGCGGTCCGAGCGCATTCGTCCACACCGACAGCAGGCATGGCTCTGTCTCGCGGCTCGTCGGACGGGGATTCGAGATCGACGTCCGGCCACGGCTGGCCTCCTGCCCGCAGTCCACATCACCTCGGCGCGTGAAAATGCAGATGAAGTGGAAGCCTTGCTTCTGGCGGATCCAGCCGAAGAGGTTCCCGCCCAGGCGCTCCAGATCGTCCGGGGACAGGAACACTCCCTGACGATACCGTGCCTTGTGATCGTAAAAACTCGCGAGCTCTGGGAACATTCGGATGTCGGCGTCCTGCACGACGGCCCGGTCGGCGTCTGTCTTCACCGGAGGCAGGCTCAACGTGCCGACGTCCTTCGCGGTCGCCGTGGTGTCCTGCGGCAAGGCGACCAGAGCCGGGATGTAGCCCGACCGGCGGACCATCAGTACGGTCGGATCCGGGTCGGCCGATACGCGGAACGTCCCGTCATTTCCCGTACGCCCAGCGGTCATGCGACCGACGTAGATCAGTGCCTGCGAAATCGGCTTGTGGTTGGTCGAGTCTACCACGATCCCGGTGACTGTCCGCGACGGGGTTTGCGCGAACACCGCGTTCACGGCGGCCAGCATCAAGGTCACGGCACATTTCATTTCCGAGCCTTCCTTCTCTTCCGGCGAGGCCGCGCCGGTGGCAGCGCCCCCACGTAGCTCCAAGACTCGTTGAGCACGTCGCCGAGCAGCGCGGGCGGCACCTCGGCCAAGCGAACGAGAACCGCGGGATAATTCCGGTAGTGGTCGGTGAGGAAGAACGTCCGCGGGTCGAGCTCCATGAGCACGTCCCGCTCGCTGATCGTGGCCAGCTGGACCACGAGCACCGTGTCCTCATCCCGAAATCGCGCGAGGAAGTGGCCATTCAGCAGGAAGGACGGCATCCCATAGGAGCGGCCCTCGACCACGTTGGCAAGACTCAGCAGGAGGCGACGGACCTCCGCGACCTGCACGCCACGAGCTTGGCGCATGTCATTCAGTCTAGCCGGCAACGGGCGCGCGTTCCTCGCGATACGCCAGGCGACCAGTCGCGACAAGCACCAGGGCGACGACTCCAGCGCCCAACACCGCCGAGTACATCAGCAGGAGCGGCAGGCGCTGGATGCGAACGCGGTCCCAGTTGTTGAGCCGGACCGCGATGTCTTGCGCACCGAGCACATGCGGTCCGGCGCTGTCGGTAATGGCGAGGTGCCCCTGCTCGAGTAGCATGCCGAGCGGCCGGCCGCGCACGTAGATCTCTACGCGGTCCCCGCTCTCAGCCAGCGGCAGCTGGTTGGTTGCCGGCGTCCACCAAATATCGGAGCGCTTCGAGAGTTCGCTGTAAAGGGCAACGGCCGGAATGAGCAACATTGCCCCAGTCAGCAGCGAATAGAAGACCCGGAGGCGAGGCGGCATCGCGTCCTCCTCATGTCAAAGGTCCATCTTCCATTGCCACAGCCCGGCGGTCGCCGGGCGCGGCAACCGCTGGCCCGCTTGGCGCGCCACCATGACGATCTGACCACGGTGGTGCGCCTCGTGTGCCACGAAGTAGGTGAGGACATGGCCGACGTCAAGAGAGAGGTTGCGCCACACGTAACCCTTCGAGGGCGGGACCCGGCCCTGGGAAGCAAAGCCGAGCTTGAGCAACGCTTCCATCCCGGCGCTACTCCGTTTCAGTGCCGTGACGAGCTGCCGCGGCGTGACCCGACGGTAATCGACGCGAGCTGGTGTGCGAAGGCCGTGCTCCCGCCCCAGCGTCTTGAGCCACATACATCTGGCGTTGTGGAGGTGAGCCGCTATTGCCCGAATCGTGCGCGATGCCCCAGGAATAGGAAGATCCCAAAGCGTGGCCGGCAGGTGTTGGATGAGCCGCGTCGTGACCCGGTTATTCGTTCGCCAGGCCGCGAGGAGGCTGGCTTGCAGATCGGGGTTTACAGTCAGCGGCTCGGTTCCTCGTACAGGCCGAACTCATTTCCCACCGGATCTGTGAATGCGGCAAATGCGCCCATCCCTTGCCCGATGTCCGTCCGAGGCGTCAGCACCCGGCCACCAGCGGTCTGAATGCGCTTCAACGTGTCCGCTATGCTATCGACCATGATGTAGGTTCGCGTGCGCTCGTCGGGAGTGCGGTCCCTTTCCTTGGCCCAGCTTCCGCTGACGCAGCCGCTGTCATCGAAGGCCAGGGCACCGTCGCCACGCTTTCTCACCTTCCAGCCAAAAATCGTGCTGTAGAAATCCGCGGACGCTTCGGCCGTCTTCGCCGGTATTTCCAGGTAACAGATCTTACCGTGGGACATACGACCTCCAAAACGGGGCAGAAGTTCACGGCCACTGCAGCGCCACTTGCACGCGCTCCCCGGCAACCAGGTCCACGTGCTCTTGCACCGAGCTGAAACTGACCCGGGCACCGACCTGCGACGGGATCGGAATGCCGACGACCCACACGCGACGTTGATCACACGGCACGGCGGAGGTCAACATCTCGCCAGGGTTCAATGCGCCGATGGGCGTCGTCGATAGGCGTCGCACTCTCATGCGGATCTCCAGCGCATGCGGCGTCAAATTATAGACTGCGAACTCGCAGCTCGCCGGTGTGACCAATTCCTGACGCTGTGCCGCGCAGGTCGAGACAACGGCAGCAGCGACGGTTGCGGCGGCAATGTCCGACCAACCTCTGCGGGTGGGGAACGGCATCAGGCAGCGGCGGCGGCCTCCGACTCCTCGCGATACATCCGAATCAGCTCGAAGAAATAACTCAGCGCGAGGGGGCCGATGAGCAGCCCGAGCAGCCCGAAGTAACTCACGCCGCCGATCGCGCCGATCAGCGTGATGAGCGGATGGATGGTGGAAAAACGGCGGTAGATCAGCGGTCGGGCGAGATTGTCGACCAGCTGTGCGACGAGAACCCCCCACATGATGAGCAACACGCCGGTCACCTGCCTACCCTGCATGAACAGCGCGATCCCCGCCGGGATCCAGATCAGCCCGCTGCCGACGACGGGGAGGATGGCGAATGCCGTCGTCACCACGCCCCAGAACAAGCCGTTCGGCAGTCCTACAATCGCGAACGTCAAGGCGAGCACCCCCCCCTGAATGGCTGCGGTCACGCCGGTGCCGATGACGGTCGACACCGTCACGTCCTTGAACCGCTTCCCCAGCTTTTCCTGGTTGGCGTTGGAAAACGGGATGTAGGGACGCGCGTCCAGCCACACGTCGCCGGGATGCTTCAGGACGTAGTACAGGCCAAAGAATGAAATCGTGAGGTTCAGCGACATGCGCGTGGCGGTTCCCACGAGCCCGAAGGCGCTCGAGCCGATCGCGGCCACGATGCGGGCGCCCGCGTCGGCGAGGCGGGGGCCGAGCGGTATGCCGCGAATCTGCAGACCGCGGAACCGCTCGATGATCGGGCTCTGCAGCACGGTCTGCGTGATGCCCTGCGCCTCATTGATGAGCAAGCCTGCAACCAGTACGATGATCAGCACCGCGCCCAGCAGCGTGACGAGAAGTGCCGCCACCGAGGATGGGACGCCACGCCGCACGAGCCAGCCGTGCACGGGCGCGAACAGCACCGCGAGGACGGGAATGCCGATGATCCCCGTGGCGTACGGCCCCAGGGACCACACCAGCGCCACGCCCAACGCAAAAACGATGAACGCGGCGCGCTGGTGCTTGGTATCGAGAAACGCCATCTCTCTAGCGGCCACCGCGCTCCACGCGAAGTACGCGGGTTAACGTCTTCCCGTCAACCGTGATCGTGACGAGATAGTCGCCGGTCGTGACCTGATTCGGCGCGCCACCGAATCCGCCGAAGCCGCCGCCGCCGGCGGGCGCCCTGCCGAAGGCCTGCGCGACAAACCCCAAGGCGCCGAAGCCACCGCCGCCACCGCCGCCACCTTGCCCGGGCTTGCGCAGCAACGTGCCGAGCGTCGTGAGGAAGCTCGCGTCGGCTGGTGCATCGCCCGATTCGCCACCACTCTCACTTCCGGAGGGCAGCGTGGGTGCCGCACTCGCCGCGCGGGGCGTCGTCTCACCCGGCCGCTCCACGAAGCGGCCGTTCACGAACGGCGATCCGCCACCGCCTCCACCACCACCTCCACCTCCTCCGCCACCACCGCTGAATCCGAACCGTTGCGCGATCCCCTGCACGTCACCGGCCAGCAGGAGGGTCTTGATCGGCTCGAGCTGTTGCGCGTTGCCGCCGTTCTTCGCGAGGGAATCGAAGACGACGTTGATTCGCTGTACGAGCCAGGCGCTGTCCCGCTGCTGCGAGGGTGACAGCACGACCGGCGGGGGATTGCGGCCCTGGAAGTTCCAGGTGACGCGATGCAGGCCGGGGCCCGCCGGCCCCTGAACCGTGCGGACCGTGTCGCCGCGCACGTCACGAATCACGATCGAGGTGCGCGCGCGCCGATCGCTGCTCCCGCTCGTCAGCCGATATACGATCTCGGCGCCATACGGCGGGCTCGGCGCGCGAAACGCCTTTTGGCCGGAGCTACCGCCGCCGAGCGGCTGTTGGCCGTACTGATACGCGACCGTCGGCTGGAACAGATAGGCGCTGGCGGCGATCGCACTGTCGTTCAGCTGCTCGAGCGGCGCGATGTTCACGATCCAGAGCGAGCGCCCGTGCGTCGCCGCGAGCAGATCGCGCTCGCGCGGGTGAATCCGCAGGTCGTGCACCGGCACCGTCGGGAAGCCGGTCATGAACCGCTGCCACGACGCGCCGCGATTCAACGAGACGAACAAGCCGACATCGGTCCCGACGAACAGTAGATCGCGATTGGCGACGTCTTCGCGGACCACGTGTACGTAGCCCGGGCCGTCATCACCCTTCGGCAGATTGTTCACGATCGAGCGGAACGATTTCCCGAAATCGGTTGTGACGTACACGTATGGCGCGTAATCGCCGGTGCGGTGGTTGTCGAACGTGACGTAGAACGTCGCCGAATCAAACCGCGACGGCTCGATGCGGCTGACGTAGGTGCCGGCGGGGACGCCGGGGAAGCGGCCGGTCAGTTCCTCCCACGTGCCGCCATCGTTCCGCGTCACCCAGACCTTGCCGTCGTCCGTCCCCGCATACAACACGCCGGGCCGGAGCGGCGACTCCGCGAGCGACACGATCGTGCAGTACGTCTCGGCGCCGGTCACGTCCGGTGTGATGCCACCCGTGGTCCGGGTGCTCACGCGGATTCTCATCGAATCCTTCGTGGTGAGATCGGGCGAGATGGGATACAGATCCTCACCGCGGCGCGTGGACTTCATCACCTTGTTTGCGCCGGCGTAGAACGTCTCCGGATTGTGCGCCGAGATGAAGAACGGCGTGTTCCAGTTCCAGCGGAGATCGATTTCGTTCGAGTCCGCCTTCTGGCGCAGCCGCAGGTCGGCGATACGGCGCCGCTGCGGCGCCGTCTCGGGCTTCGTCGTGTCGGGGCGCTCGATGACGATCGAGTCCTCGTAGATCGTGTAACGCGGCCGCCAGTTCGGTTTCTGGAGGACCACGCGCTCGCCGGTCGCAAAGTTCAGGCGCGACATGTTGCCGCCCTGCGACTCAACGTAAATCGTGTTCGGGTCGGTGGGGTCCTGCGCCGTGTAGAAGCCGTCGCCGCCGCCCACGGTGGTCCAGTCGGCATTGGTGATTTCGCCCTGGCGCCGGCGCGACGGCCCGCACCACGAGCCATTGTCCTGATAACCGGCACAGACGGTGTACGGAAATGCCATGTCGTAGCTGACGATGTAGGGCTGGCCGATCGGGAAGGTGTTCAGGAAGTCCCAGTTGCCGCCCTTGTCCCACGTCTGCGCCACGCCGCCGTCGTCGCCCACGACGATATGATTGGGATCGTTCGGATCGATCCACATCGCGTGATGGTCGACGTGAATGCCCACCGTCGCATTACCTACCGTCTTCCCACCGTCATTGGAATAGTTCACCGGCGTCGACGACCAATAGACCCGGTTCGGGTCCTTCGGATCGACGCGCACCTGAGAGTAATAGAAGGGGCGCACGTTGTTGCCGTTCGTTTTCTCCCAGGTCGCGCCGCCATCAGCCGAGCGATACAGGCCGGAGGGCCGCACCTGCGGCGTCTTACCCGCGCCTCCCTGCGCATTCGCATTCGTGTCGGCTTCGACCATCAGATAGATGACTTTCGGA
>QHTW01000208.1 GCA_003220955.1 Gemmatimonadota bacterium
TACGACCTCGGCTCGACGACGCAGTTCTTCAACAAGCTCATTCAGCGTCCCGATCCGCGCACCGCCAAACCGGTCGACACGAACCTGGACGGCGTCCCGGACGCGCTCGTGCCGCAGGACAACTTCCCGGCGAACCAGAACATCGTTTCCCTGGGCGGCAACTCGCTGTCCGCGCTCGGCAACGCGGCGCAGGAGGTCGTGAACCCGGCGCTTGATCTGATCTTCTCGACCGCGATCGGCAATTTCGATCTCACGTCGTTCGTGCAGGCGCTGCAGCGGGTCGACCTCGCCGACATCCAGGCCGAGCCGACGATCACGACGCTCGACAACCGCCAGGCTGAGATCCTCGTCGGCGACCGCGTGCCGATCCGCATCATCGACGTGAGTGCGGTGGGCGGCGGCGGGGGAGCGGCGGGCACGAACGTGCCGCGCGCGACGGTGCAGTTCCAGCAGACCGGTATCAACCTGCGCGTCACGCCGCACGTGACGGGAACGCGCCAGATCCTCATGGAAGTGCACGCCGAACGTTCCAACGTGCGGCCGGCGTCGGTCGACATCGGCTTCACGTTCCAGACGCAACAGGCCGACAACCAGATCCTGGTCAGCGATGGGGAAACGGCCGTAATTGGCGGACTTACGGTGACTGAGGTCACGGTATCGAAGTCCGGAATTCCTTTCCTTGTAGACCTGCCGATTCTGGGCAAGCTGTTCGGCTTTACGTCCCAGACGGAAAACCGGCGCGATCTGCTGATCTTGATCACGCCGCACATCATCGACGATTTGGTCGCGCCGACGGGCCAGTAGGCAGCGGCGGATAGCGGAGAGGGTGGCTATGCGGCTGGTTCGAATCGGACGCGATACCGCGTTGTTGAGCGTCGGCGCGCTCGCCCTGGCCGTGTGGGCGTGCGAGACGGCGCGCAACATTGGCGGCATCCAGCGCGACGTCACGCCTCCCTCCATCACGCTGACGAACACCGCGGGCGACACGCAGGACATCGCAGGCGGTCTCCGCTTCAACGTCTCCGCCGTCGACAACCTGGCGTTGTTGAGCGTGAACTTGACGTTCAGCGGCGGCTTGATCGGCACGCTCGACACGTCGTTCATCGGGCAGGTCAAGACGTATTCCGTCGCACGCCAGATCACTTTCCCGGTGGGCTCGGGCGCGGGCGGCAGCATCATGATCGTCGGCCGCGCCACCGATGGCGCCGGCAACTTCGCCGCAGACACGATCTTCATCTTCTTGAGGAACGTACAGGCGCTGCAGGTCACGCTGATCTCGCCGACACCCGGCGCCGTCGCGTCGCAGGGCCGGTCGATCCCCATCCAGGTCCGCGCCATCCAGAACTCGGGGATCGCAAAAATCGGATTCCTGGTGGCGCCGGCGGCCGCGGTCACCAACCCCACGGTGCCGCCCAACGACTCCATCGTCTACCTGGGAGTGTTGCAGGACACCGCTGTTTACACTGATACGCTCAACGTCGTCGCCGCGACGGGCACCTTCGACGTGATCGGGTTCGCCGAGGACTCGGCGGGCCGGCGCGGCTTCACCAACATCGTCACCGTAACGATCCAGTCGGCCGCCAACGATGTCACGCCGCCGCTCGTGTCACATTCCGTCGGGGCGCGGGTCGAGGTGAACGACACGGTGATCATCCGCGCCACCGACCCGAGTGCGATCTCGTGGATCGGCTTCCGGGTCGACACCAGCGGCATCCTGCTGAAGTTCGATACGCTCAACGTGGCCGCCGGCAACCTGACCGACGTGACCCGTCGCGCCAGTCTCAACCTCGGCTCCGTGCTGCCGCCGGGCGTGCTGCCGCACCAGATCGTCGTACGCGGCTATGCGTGCGATGGGGCCGTGGCGCGCAACTGCTCGTACACCAACACGACGTCGCTCTTGCCGAGCGCCCCCATCACGCCGCCGATCGTTCCCGCGGTGCAGATCGTACCGCCGCGGTCGCCGACCGCCTTGATCGACACGGTCATCGTGGTCAACGGCCTTACAGTGCAGCTCGCCGGCACGGGGACGATCGCCGACGCCATTTACAATGCCAACCTGCGTGAGCTCTACCTCACCAACCCCGGGCTCAATCGCGTGGACGTGTTCCAGGTCGCGAACACGTCGTTCGTGGCGGGGGGCATCCCGACCGCCGGCGGCCAGCCGTGGGGCATCGCGATGTGGCCGCGTGACACCCTCGGCGGCTACAAGGACACGATCATCGTGGCCGATGCCGGCGGCTCGTATCTCGGCATCATCAACGTCGGTGCGGGTGGACCGCGTCAGATCATTTGGCGCCAGAGTCTGCCCGACTTCATCATCCAGACGTACAAGGTCATCGTGCAGGCGGGCGGGGCGGTCGTGCACATCACCGACTATCACACGTCCGATCTGCCGCAGTACCTGGCGACGGTCTGCCGGGTGGCGAGCGGGACCTCGGCCTGCCATGCGGATTCGGTATTCGCGATTTACTCCACAGCCCCGACCGGCGCGGAAACGCCGCCCTTCAACGGGCGCGCCACGCTGCGGATGGAAAAACTGATCAACACGACGGATCCCAACCTGATGTTTGGCCACCTGTTCTGGGAAATCGGGACCCAGTCCTTCAACGAGACCACCGATACCCTGCGGATTTTCCTGAGTCGCGGCCGCAATTTCTCGAAGGTCATCCTGTCGGCGTGCGGCGGTGCGACGATCAACCTTGCCAGGATGGGCTTGGGGGACCGCACATTCACGCGCAACACCGGGAACTTCACGCACGCCTTCATCGGGGAGGGCGGGAACATCACGGCGCAGTTTGCGCGAGTCATGTCGTACGATGCGCGCGCCCAGCTGCTCGTGGGCACACCCGCGGGCTGCGGTACGGGCAACGGGACGCGGGACTCGGGTCAAGTCGACATCGACTTCGGCATGTCGCCGGGACGCGAGGTCAGCGACTTCATCGCCAACACCGGCATCAGGGTCGTGTCGGTCGCGACGAACTTCAACGGGCTCACGAATGCCGTGCGCGCGGACTCGATCTACTATCTGGATCAGGACCTGCGGCGCATGGTGACGTCCGCGGCGCCACCGGGGCCATCCCCGCTCACGCCCGGCATGGACATGAACTACTTCCACGACTTCGCTCCGACGGGACAATGTCCGCCGGGCAGCACGTTCTGCGGCGGCGGCACGGACAAGAACCAGCGGCTGATGTTCTCGGCGAGCCCGAGCGGCAACATCGACGTGTTCGACACGTTCTTCGGCGCGTTCCTCGGGTCGATACCGGTGCGTGATCCGATCATCGGGCCGCTGCGCGTCGCGCGCGATGGGGGTAACGCCCAACGGGCTGCTGGTTGTGCAGCTGCCGCCGATCGTCAATCCGCTGCCGGTGCCGCCGCGGCACTGAGCGGGGCGCTTACCGGTCCCGCCGGGTGCGACACCATACGAGCCCGACCCCGGTCGGGCTCGGCTGTTATAGGAGGCTCGAGATCAGACCATGACATTTCGGTTCACGACGGCGGGCGAGTCGCACGGCCGCGGCCTGGTGGGAATTCTCGAAGGCCTTCCCGCCGGCCTGCCCGTGTCCACTGCCGACGTGGACCTCGAGCTCAAGCGGCGCCAGGGCGGCTACGGCCGCGGCGCCCGCATGAAGATCGAATCGGACCGCATCGAGTGGCTCTCCGGTGTGCGCGGCGGGGAGACCCTGGGCTCCCCGATCGCGATGCTCATCTGGAACCGCGACTGGGAGCACTGGCAGGATGTCATGGCCCCGGAAGCCGATGCGACGCCCGATCCTCAAGGACGGCGGCGCCAGGTCACCCGGCCGCGGCCTGGGCACGCAGATCTCGCCGGCTCCCTCAAGTACGACCGCCTGGACGCCCGCGACATCCTCGAGCGCGCCAGCGCCCGTGAGACCGTGGCGCGCGTCGCGTGTGGAGCGATCTGCAAGAAGCTGTTGCGCGAGTTCAGCATTGACATCGGTTCACACGTCGCGGAGCTGGGAGGTGTCATCGCCAAGCCCCAGGCCCCATTCCCGAGCCCCTTGAACGAGGCCGCGGACCGCAGCCCCGTGCGCTGCCTGGATCCAGACGCCGAGCGGGAGATGGTGGCGCGGATCGACGCCGCCAAAGCCACGGGCGACACGCTCGGCGGCATCGTCGAGGTGATCGCACTGGGAGTGCCGGTGGGACTGGGATCCCACGTCTCGTGGGACGCGAAGCTCGACGGCAGGCTCGCGCAGGCGCTGATGTCCATTCCCGCCGTCAAAGGGGTGGAGCTCGGCCTCGGTTTCGAGGCGGCGCGCCGCAAGGGCTCCGAGGTCCACGACGAAATCCTGCCCGGGTTTTCCCGCGCGACGAATCGCGCCGGCGGCACGGAAGGCGGGATGACAACGGGTGAGCCGCTCGTCGTCCGCGTCGCCATGAAGCCGATCTCCACCTTGATGTCCCCGCTGAAAACGGTCGATCTCAAGACAGGCGGCCCCGCGCAGGCGCAATCGGAGCGCTCCGATGTGACTGCCGTGCCGGCGATGGGGGTCATCGCCGAAGCGATGCTGGCGATCGTCGTGACCGGGGCGCTGCTCGAAAAGTTCGGCGGCGACGCCTTGAGCGAGCTGAAGCGCAACGTGGACGGCTATCTCGCGCAGGTGCGTGCGCGCACGCCGCGGGGCGCGGCGTCGTGAAACGGCACATCGTGCTCATCGGACTGCCGGGCGCGGGCAAGAGCACGGTCGGCAAGATGGTGGCGGACCGGCTGCATACGGCGTTCGTGGACATCGACAGCATCTTGAATCGCAAAGAGGGCAAACCGATCTCGATGATCTTCGCCGAGAAAGGCGAGCCCGCGTTTCGGGAGATGGAGCGCAAGGAAGTCGACGCCGCGCTGGCGAATGAACCGGCGGTGCTCGCGCCAGGCGGCGGCTGGGCGGCGCAGCCCGGCGCGCTGGATTCGGCAAAACCTCGCGGGTACATCGTTTATCTGAAGGCGCGCGCCGAAGTGGCGGCGGGCCGCGCCGAGCCGTCGGGAACCCGGCCCGTTTTAATGGGTGATGATCCTCTGGCGCGAATGCGGGAGCTTTACACGACGCGCGATCCATTCTACGCCAAAGCCGATGCGACGGTCCTCACGGAAGCCAAGAGTGCGGAAAACGTAGCTGCCGAGGTCGTAAAGCTTGCGCAAACGAGTGCCGGTTGGTAAAGATGCAGCCCGACCACACCTAGACGTCGAGACGTCTGGACGTCTCGACGTCTAGCATTTGAACCGAGGTTGATAGGTGACTGATAACGAAGCAGAAGTGAAACCAAAAAAGAAGCGGGCTCCGCGCAGAAAGGCCGCGGAGAATCCGCCGGCGGAGACCGAGCAGACCGACGCCGCTCCTGCAAAGGGCGGCGCACTCGTCATTGTCGAGTCCCCGACCAAAGCAAAAACGATCGGTAAGTACCTCGGCCGTGGCTACACGGTCAAGGCGACGGTCGGCCATCTGCGCGACCTCCCCAAGCGCGAGCTCGGCGTCGACGTGGAGAACGGGTTCACGCCGAAATACGTCACTATCAAGGAAAAGGCGAAGACCCTCGCCGAGATCAAAAAGGCGGCCAAGGCTGCTGATCGTGTGTTACTCGCGACAGACCCTGACCGAGAGGGCGAAGCGATAGCTTGGCACGTTGCATCTCAGCTAAATGGAAATGGAAAAGTCAGCCGCGTCCTGTTCCATGAAATCACGAAAGATGCCGTCGCGGAGGCCCTGGCGAATCCGCTCGACATCGACCAGCGCAAGGTCGACGCCCAGCAAGCCCGGCGGGTCCTGGATCGCCTGGTCGGCTACAAGGCGTCGCCGGTGCTCTGGAAGAGCATCAAGACCGGCTTGTCGGCGGGTCGCGTGCAGACGGTCGCCCTGCGTCTGATCATCGAGCGCGAGGAGGAGATCCGGAAGTTTGTGCCGCAGGAGTACTGGACGATCGCCGCCGATCTCGAGAAGGACGGGCAGCCGTTTCAGGCGCGGCTCCAGAAGCTCGGCGGGCACAAGCCCGAGATCAAAACCGAGCAGGCGGCGCGCGACATCGTCGCCGAAGTTGAGAAGCTCCCGTTCGTCGTGACTTCGGTGGAGCGGGGAGAACGCCGCCGCAAGGCGCCGGCCCCGTTCACGACCAGCACGATGCAGCAGGAAGCGGCGAAACAGCTGGGCTTTTCCGCCGGGCGGACGATGCGCGCGGCGCAGAAGCTGTATGAGGGTGTGGAGCTTGGGGATCAGGGATCGGTCGGTCTCATTACCTACATGCGAACCGATTCCGTCCGCGTCTCGGACGCCGCGATCAAGCAGGCACGCGAGTACATCAACGCGCAGTTCGACAAGCGCTACCTGCCCGAAGAGCCGAACGTCCATAAAGGCGGGCGGGGATCGAAGGTCCAGGATGCGCACGAAGCGATTCGGCCCACCGAAGTCGGTCTCAAGCCTGACGACGTCAAGAAGTACCTCGAGCGGGATCTCTTCAAGCTCTATCAGCTGATTTGGCGGCGGTTCCTGGCGTCGCAAATGTCGCCCGCGGTCTACGAGGCGACGAAGGTCGACTTCGACCTGGCCAACGGCCGGTTCTTGTTCCGAGCCACCGGCTCCCGCGTCCTGTTCGACGGGTACCACGCGCTCTACAGCGACGCGCACGAGGCCGAGGACGCCAAGACGCTCGACAGCCTCGCGCCGATTCCGCCGCTCAAGGAAGGCGACCGGGTCACGCTCAAGCAGGTCGTGCCCAGTCAACACTTTACCGAGCCACCGCCGCGCTACAGCGAGGCGAGCCTGGTCAAAGAGCTGGAGCGGCTGGGCATCGGACGGCCATCCACCTACGCCGCGATCATCTCGACGCTGCGGACACGCTGGTATGCGACTGCCAAAGACCGGCGCTTCCAGCCGACGCCGCAGGGCGAGACGGTCTGGAAGGTGCTCAAGCGCTCATTCCCGGAGGTCTTCGAGGTCGGGTTCACCGCGCAGATGGAGAACGAGCTGGACAAGGTCGAGGAGGGGGATCTCGACTGGAAAGCGGTGCTCGGCGACTTTTGGGGGCCGTTCAATCGCGCGCTGGAAGCCGTGGACATCAACAAGATCATCCACGAAGTGCACGATCTCTCGGGCGTGGCCGCCGAGAAGTGCCCGAAGTGCGGCGCGCCGCTCGAGGTGAAGAGCGGCCGCTTCGGCCCCTACATCGCCTGCTCGCGCTACGCGTCGAAGGAGTGCGATTACTCGCGGTC
>QHTW01000071.1 GCA_003220955.1 Gemmatimonadota bacterium
CCGCCACAATCGACGGGTACTCCTCCTTGCCTCCGAACCCGCCTCCGGTCTCCGCCTGGACGACGATAGCTTGCTGATCGGTGAGCTTCAGCGCTCGCTTCAGGGCGCGGTGGACGTAGTACGGACACTGCAGAGAGCCGACGACCCTGAAGGCGCCGTCTGCTTCCGGCAACGCGATTGCGCCTTGGGGCTCGATGTACAACTGCTCCTGCAATCCAACCCGAAACTCACGCTCCACGAC
>QHTW01000070.1 GCA_003220955.1 Gemmatimonadota bacterium
ATGTTGGAAGGTTGGAATGTGGTTGCCGCTTTGAGCGCGGCATCCAAAACGAGCTCCGAACCGACGCTCTCGGTGAGCACCTGCCCCGTCGCGGTCGTGTCGCCCAGCCGCAACATCCATTTGCGCCGGAGATCCACGCTCGACACGCCTCCCCCCAGCTGCTCGGCGACGTGCTCGACCATCAGCTCGGCGGCAAAGAGCGATTGCGGCGCGCC
>QHTW01000072.1 GCA_003220955.1 Gemmatimonadota bacterium
TGGACCGGATCGTCCGGCCGTACCAGCTCCCCGAGACGGCGATGTCGTCCGTGTAGCGTGCGCGCCCCGTCACCTTGTCGGCACCCTCGCGACGGGGAACGGAGCGGCCGACGGCCGTGACGGGAGCGGGACACATGTGCGGTAATATTGCCACAGAATTCGCCGCGCCGGGCGGGGAGCCGGCACGTTCCCGTGCCGCAACGACGCTCGTCCGCAGGGGCTCGACGCGACCCCGAATGGCATGAGGGTTGCAAATGCAAAGCCGGCGGAAGCAGCATGCGGATGTCGGGGGGACAAAGCCGGCAAAGGCGGAGCCAGGTAAACGCTGGTAACGCGCCGGCTGCCGCAGCGGCCGTGCACAGCCGCTGCGGACCCTCCTCACCACTGTAGAGGGCATAAGGGGGCGGCTGGGAAGCGCTGCGTGCCGTCGCGCGGCATCCCGGCTCGCCCCGCTTGTTTCACCGGGAACGTCACCGCATCGGGGGCACTACATTGCCGATCATGACGACCGCGCGAGAGAGTTCAGGCGCCGGGCTGGAACTGCACGCGCCCCTGGAGCCGGGGTTTGCGAAGATCCTGACGGCCGAGGCGCGGCGCTTCCTTACGGCGCTGGCGCGGGCGAGTGAGCTGCGCCGCCAGGAGCTGCTCGCGCGCCGCGTGGCGCGCCAGCGACGACTCGACGCCGGCGAGCGCCCCGACTTCCTGCCGGAGACGCGTTCGGTGCGCGAGGCGGACTGGACCGTTGCGCCGATTCCCGCTGACCTGCTAGACCGCCGCGTCGAGATTACCGGCCCCGTGGACCGCAAGATGGTCATCAACGCGCTGAACTCGGGCGCGCGTGTCTTCATGGCGGATTTCGAGGACTCGAACGCCCCCACCTGGCGCAACAGTCTCGAGGGACAGCTCAACCTGCGGGACGCCGTGCGCGGCACCATCACCTTCACCAGCCCGGAGGGGAAACACTATTCCCTAGCCCCTAATCCCGCCACCCTGATGGTCCGGCCGCGCGGCTGGCATCTCGACGAGAGCCACGTGACCGTGGACGGACGCCCGATCTCCGCCGCCCTCTTCGATTTCGGGCTCTTCTTCTTTCACAACGCGGCGGCGCTGGGGGCCAAGGGCACCGGACCATACTTCTACCTGCCCAAGCTGGAGAGCCACCTCGAGGCCCGTCTCTGGAACGACGTCTTCAACCTCGCGCAGGACGAGCTCGGCATCCCTCGCGGTACGATCCGCGCGACGGTCCTGATCGAGACGATCCTCGCGGCGTTCGAGATGGACGAGATTCTCTACGAGCTGAAGGACCACTCCGCCGGCCTGAACTGCGGGCGCTGGGACTACATTTTCAGCTTCATCAAGAAGTTCAGACAGCGGCCAGACTGCGTCCTCCCCGACCGCGCCCGCGTGACGATGGACCGTCACTTCCTCAAGTCCTACGTCGATCTCCTGATTCAGACCTGCCACCGCCGCCGCGCCCACGCGATGGGCGGGATGGCGGCCCAGATCCCCATCAAGCACGACCCGGCGGCGAACGAAGCCGCGCTCGAGAAGGTCCGGCAGGACAAGCTGCGCGAGGTCCGCGCCGGGCACGACGGTACGTGGGTGGCGCACCCGGGACTCGTGCCGGTCGCGGCCCAGGTGTTCGACGCCGGGATGGCGGGGGGGGCGGGGGGGGGGGCCAATCAACTCCACGTCGCGCGGGACGACGTGCGCGTCACGGCCGCGGACCTGCTGGCCGTACCAGACGGCGAGATCACCGAGGCCGGGCTCCGCACGAACGTCGATGTCGGGATTCAGTACCTCGAATCGTGGCTCCGCGGCGTCGGCTGCGTCCCGATCTACAATCTGATGGAAGACGCCGCGACCGCCGAGATCTCGCGATCGCAGGTATGGCAATGGCTGCGCCACGGTGCCAGGCTCGCCGATGGACGGCCCGTGACACCGGCGTTGGTCGAGCAGACCATCGCCAGAGAACTGCAGCGGTTCGAGGGTGCGGGCGGGGGGGGCGGGAAGTTCGCCCTGGCCGCTGATCTGTTCCGGCGGATTTCGATGGCGCCGGAGCTACCGGAATTCCTGACGGGGGTGGCGTATGAGTACCTCGACTGACCTCGAGCGCGGTTGGGCCAGGGACGAACGGTGGGCAGGCATCACGCGCCCCTACCGAGCCGACGACGTCGAGCGACTGCGCGGCACGCTGCCGATCCAGTACACGCTCGCGAGTCATGGCGCGGCGCGCCTGTGGCAGCTGCTGCGCGACGAGCCCTACATCGCAGTGCTGTCTGCCGTCACGGGAAACCAGGCGGTGCAGGAAGTCCGCGCCGGGCTCAAGGCGATCTACATCAGCGGCTGGCAAGTCGCGGCGGACGCCAACTGCGCGCTGACGATGTACCCCGACCAAAGTTTGTACCCGTCCGACAGTGTCCCCAACCTCATCTGCCGGATTCAGAATGCGCTGCGGCGCGCCGACGAAATCCATCATATGCACGGCGACCACGCGATCGACTGGTACGTGCCGCTGGTCGCCGATGCCGAAGCGGGTTTCGGCGGCGTGCTCAACGCCTATGAGCTGATGAAGCTGATGATCGCGGCCGGCGCCGCCGGCGTGCATTTCGAGGATCAGCTGTCGTCGGTCAAGAAATGCGGCCATCTCGGCGGCAAAGTGCTCGTGCCCACGAGCGAGTTCATCGCCAAACTGATCGCGGCGCGTCTCGCGGCCGACGTGTGCGGCGTGGACACCCTGCTCATCGCTCGCACCGATGCGAACAGCGCTGGCCTCTTGACCAGCGACATCGACGAGTACGACCGCCGCTGGTGTACCGGCAAGCGTTCGCCCGAAGGCTTCTTTGTCATCGAAGACGGCGTCGGGGCCGCGATCGCGCGGGCGCGCGCCTATGCGCCATATGCCGACATGCTGTGGTTCGAGACGGCGAAGCCCGACCTCGCCGAGGCACGCCAATTCGCCGAAGCGATCCACCAGGAGTATCCCGGCAAACTGCTCGCCTATAACTGCTCGCCGTCGTTCAACTGGAAGCGCCATCTCACTGAGGCGCAGCTCGCCGGCTTCCAACGAGAGCTTGGCGCGATGGGCTACAAGTTCCAGTTCGTCACCCTCTCCGGCTTCCACGCCCTGAACCACGGCATGTTCACGCTGGCGCAGGACTTCCGCGAGCGCGGGATGGCGGCATACGCCGACCTGCAATCACGGGAATTCGCTGCCGAGCACGAGGGCTACGAAGCGGTGAAGCACCAGGAATTCGTGGGTGTGGGATATTTCGATGAAATCACGCAGATCGTGCACGGCGGCCGCAGCTCGACCGTCGCGCTCGAGGGATCGACCGAGAAGGCCCAGTTCGTGAGTTGACAACCCCTTAGCCGTGCCTAGGCTAAGGGGATGAAAACCCTGCGCAACTATATCGGCGGTGACTGGGTCAGTCCCGCCACCGCCGGTTACCTGGACATCACGAATCCCGCCACGGGCGAGCAGCTCGGCCGCGTGCCGCTGTCGGGCGCCCGCGAAGTCGATCAGGCAGTGGCCGCCGCGCAGGCGGCGTTCCTCAAGTGGCGCGAAGTCCCTCCGGTCGTCCGAGCCCGCTACTTGTTCAAGCTCAAGGTCTTGATGGAGGAGCAGTTCGACGATCTCGCGGCGACCGTCACCCGCGAGAACGGCAAGACGCTGGACGAGGCCAAGGGGTCGGTGCGCCGCGGGATTGAGAATATCGAACACGCCTGCGGGATCCCGACCTTGATGATGGGGAAGACGCTCGAGGACGTCGCGGCAGGGATCGACTGCGAGTATGTCCGCCAGCCGCTCGGCGTCTTCGCCGCCGTCACGCCCTTCAATTTTCCGGCGATGGTGCCGTGCTGGTTCTGGCCCTACGCCATCGCGACCGGCAATGCCTTCATCCTGAAGCCCAGCGAGCAGGTCCCCTTTGCGCCCACGCGGATGATCGAGCTGGCGCACGAGGCCGGCATCCCGCCCGGCGTGCTCAACCTGGTCCACGGCGCGAAGGACGTGGTCAATGCCCTGCTCGAGCATCCGGGCATCGCCGGTATCTCGTTCGTCGGGTCGTCACCGGTCGCCCAGTACGTCTATCAGGAGGCGGCGAAGAACGGGAAGCGGGTGCAGGCGCTCGGCGGCGCCAAGAATCACGTGATCGTGATGCCTGACGCCGACATGGATCGCGCGGTCGCCAACGTCAGCGAATCGCTGTTCGGCTGTGCCGGCCAGCGCTGCCTGGCGGGGAGCGTGGTGGTCGCGGCCGGCAAGGCGTACGAGCCGTTCCGGGAGCGGTTGCTCGATTCGGCGAGGAGCCTGCGGCTCGGCTACGGTCTCGAGCCGGGTGTCAACATGGGACCGGTCGTGTCGGCGAAGCACAAAGAGAAGGTGCTGTCGTACGTCGAAGCGGGCCGCAAGGACGGCGCCACGTTGCTGCTCGACGGTCGCGCGACCAAGGTCGAGAAGCATCCGCGCGGCCACTTCGTCGGGCCGACCGTGTTCGACGGCGTCCAGCCCGACATGACAATTGGGAAGGAAGAGATCTTCGGGCCCGTCGCCTCGGTCACGCACGTCAGCAATCTCGACGAAGGAATCGAGATGGTGCGAGCGTCTGGCTTTGCCAATGCGACCTCGATCTTTACGCAGAGCGGCAAGGCCGCGCGCGAGTTTCGGTATCGCGTGGGCGTCAGCATGATCGGCGTGAATATTGGTGTGGCCGCGCCGATGGCGTTCTTCCCGTTTGGCGGGACGAAGGGGTCGTTCTTCGGCGATCTCAAAGCGCACGGGCAAGATTCCGTCGAGTTCTACACGGACAAAAAAGTCGTGATCTCGAGGTGGTGATGCGAAACGTCGTCGGTGGCCTCATCCAGATGTCGAATCCTATCAATGATCCCAGCGCCTCAGTCGCCAAGATCAGCAGGGCGATGGAGGAGAAACACCTTCCCTATATAGAGGAAGCAGGCAAGAAGGGCGTGCAGATCCTCTGCCTGCAAGAAGTCTTCAACGGCCCGTACTTCTGTCCCAGCCAGGACGCCAAGTGGTGCGACATCGCCGAGCCGATCCCGGGTCCGACGATCGAGCGCATGCAGAAGCTCGCCAAGAAGCACGAGATGGCGATAATCGTACCGATCTACGAGCGCGAGATGGCGGGTGTCTATTACAACACGGCCGCCGTCATCGATGCCGACGGCAGCTACCTCGGCAAATACCGCAAGAACCACATCCCGCACACCGCGGGCTTCTGGGAGAAGTTCTTCTTCAAGCCGGGCAATCTCGGCTATCCGGTCTTCAGGACGCGGTACGCCACGATCGGCGTCTACATCTGTTATGACCGCCATTTCCCCGAGGGTGCGCGCCTGCTCGGCCTGCACGGTGCGGAAATCGTGTTCAATCCGTCCGCCACCGTGAAGGGATTGTCGCAGTATCTCTGGAAGCTGGAGCAGCCGGCACACGCCGTCGCCAACGGCTATTTCATGGGCTGTATCAATCGCGTCGGCGTCGAAGCGCCGTGGAACGTGGGGCAGTTCTACGGCTCGAGTTATTTCGTGGACCCGCGCGGCAATTTCCTGGCGCAAGGCAGCGAGGACAAAGACGAGTTGGTCGTCGCGGAAATGAATCTCGATATGATCGAGGAGGTGCGGCGCACCTGGCAATTCTTCCGCGATCGCCGCCCCGAGACGTACGACGACATGGTGCGGCAGCTGCCGTAGATGATTGTCCTCTTCCGCGCGCTGACGTACGCCACGTTGTTCATCGGGCTGCTGCTGGTGTTCGTGCCCGATCGCATCCTCGCGCCCGCGGGGATCGTGCGGCCTGCGACGATCGGGCTGCTGCAGATTCTTGCGATGCTCGTGATCGTGGCCGGTGCGGCCCTTGCGATCGCCTCGATCCTCACGTTCGCCTTCATCGGCAAGGGCACACCGGCCCCGTTCGATCCGCCGCGCAAGTTGGTCGTCGCGGGGCCGTACCGCTGGGTGCGGAATCCCATGTACATCGGCGCCGGTCTCGTGCTGCTCGGCGCCGCGATGTTCTACGGCTCGATCGGCCTGGTCCTGTATACGATCGCATTCTGGTCGATGGTGCATCTCTTTGTGCTGTTCTACGAGGAGCCCGTGCTGCGGCGCAAGTTCGGCGCCGAGTACGATACCTACAGCGCCACTCGGCGTCGCTGGATTCCCAAATGGCGCTCCTGATCCACGGCGGCCGCATCATCACGGCCACGGAAGACTTCACCGGCGACATCTACGCCGAGCACGAGACCATCACCCGGATCGAGCCGCACATCGATGCGAAGCTCGTCGCCCCCGGAGCCGAAGTCATCGATGCGCGCGGCAAGTACGTCTTCCCCGGGTTTATCGACCCGCACGTCCACATCTACCTGCCCTTCATGGGCACCTACGCCGCAGACGATTACGAGTCGGCCAGCAAGGCGGCGCTCGCGGGCGGCACGACCACGCTGATCGAGATGATCTGTCCGGGCGCGTCGGACGAGCCCGTCGCCGCGTTCGAGCTGTGGAAATCCAAGGCTGAGAAGCTCGCGGCCGTGGACTACACGTTTCACATGTCGGTCGTGCGGTTCGAAGAGCACATTCGCGAGCAGTTTCGGGAGATCGTCAAGGCTGGGGTCGCTTCGTTCAAGGTTTTCCTTGCTTACAAAGGTGCGTTAAACCTGTCTGATGAGGATTTATTCGGAACGATGCGCTTGGCCAAGGAACTAGGCGTGATTGTCACGGCGCATTGCGAAAACGCGGACGCGATCGACGCGCTGCAGAAGTCGCTGCTCGCCGCCGGAAAGACGGGGCCCGAATGGCACGGTCCGTCACGCCCGCCCGTGGTCGAAGCGGACGGGGTGCATCACCTCTGCACGTTCGCCGAGCTGCTCGGCACCCACGTCTACATCGTGCATACGTCCTGTGAGCCGGCCGTGCGCGCGGCGCTCGAGGCGCGCAAGCGGGGCGTGAACGTCTGGATCGAATCGGTGATCCCGCACTTCCTGCTGGACGAGACGTACGCCGAGCGCCCGGCGTTCGAAGGCGCGAAATACGTGATGTCGCCCCCGCTGCGTGCCAAAGCCAACCAGAACGTGCTCTGGAACGGCGTGAAGTCGCGCGAGATCAGCACCATCGCAACCGACCATGCGCCGTTCCGGTTCGAGGATCAGAAGCAGATGGGCAGGGACGCGTTCACGAAGATTCCGAACGGCATCCCGTCGGTGCAGGAGCGCGTCGATCTCGTCCATACCTGCGGCGTCGCCGCGGGCCGCCTCGGGTTACAGGCGATGGTGGACGCCTGTGCGACCCAAGCCGCCAAGTTGTTCGGGCTCTATCCGAAGAAGGGCACCATCCAGCTCGGCAGCGACGCCGATCTGGTCGTGTACGATCCGAGCTATCGGGGCACGTTCTCCAAGGAATGCGCCTACTCGAACGTCGACTACAGCGCCTATGAAGGCTGGGAGCAGAAAGGCCGCGCAGCAGCCGTGTCGGTCCGAGGGCAAGTCCAGGCACGCGACGGAGAGTTCGTCGGGACGATCGGTCGAGGCAAATTCTTGAAGAGGGAGCCTACCCACTGATGGATTCGCAGACCGTACGCCAGAAGCACAAAGATTTTCTGTTTCCCTGCGTCGCCAACTATTACGCCGAACCCGTGGTGATCACCGAGGCCCACGGGTCTTCGGTCAAGGACCTCGATGGCCGCGAATATCTCGATTTCTTCGGCGGCATCCTGACTGCGGGAATCGGGCACTCGCATCCCGACTTCGTGCGGCGCATTCAGGACCAGGTGGCCCGGCTGGTGCACACCTCGAGTGTCTACCCCACCGTCGAACAAGTGCGCGTCGCGGAGAAACTGACGCAGATCACGCCGGGGAAACTCAAGAAGAGCTTCTTCACGACGAGCGGGACCGAAGCCGACGAAACCGCCGTCATGCTGGCCAAGATTTACACGGGCCAGCAGGAGATCATCGCACTGCGCCACAGCTATGCGGGGCGCAGCCAGGGCGCGATCGCGATCACGGGGCAACAGCCCTGGCGCGTCCTGCCCACGCAGATCCCCGGCGTTAAGCACGCGCTGTCGCCCTACTGCTACCGCTGCCCGCTGGGCCTCGAATATCCCGACTGCGGCATCCGCTGCGCCCAGGACATCGAAGATCTGATCAAAACGACGACGACCGGCCGCCCCGCGGCCTTCATGGCCGAGCCGATTCAGGGCGCCGGCGGTTTCATCACCCCGCCCAAGGAGTATTTCGAGATCGCCGTCGGCATCATCCGCAAGTACGGCGCGGTCTTCATCTGCGACGAAGTGCAGACGGGCTGGGGCCGGACGGGCGACAAATGGTGCGGCATCGAGCACTGGGGCGTGGACCCCGAGATCATGACGTTCGCGAAGTCGATCGCGAACGGGTTCCCGGTGGGTGCCACGATCGCCACGGAAGAAGTCGCGAATGCGTTTACCGGTCTCTCGCTCTCGACATTCGGAGGCAATCCCATCTCGATGGCCGCGGTCGACGTGACGCTGGACGTCATGCAGCGCGAGAACACGCCCAAGCGCTCCGCCGAGCGCGGCAAGCAACTGCGGGATGCGCTCGAGGAGCTCAAGCAGCGGTTCCCCTTTATCGGGGATGTCCGCGGGATGGGCCTGATGCAGGGAATCGAGTTTGTCGAAGATCGCAAGACCAAGGAACCGTCGCCCAAGAAGACGACGGCGTTTCTCGAAGCGGCCAAACGACAGGGTCTGCTGCTCGGCAAAGGCGGGCTGTATGGCAACGTGATCCGCATCGCGCCGTCGATGTTGATCAGCAAGGCCGATATCGACGACGGCTGCCAGCGGATGGAGCGCGCGCTCGCCGAGGCTCAATGACGCTCGCCAACACAGATCTGCTGCCGGTGCCACAGGACCGGCGTACCTGGAGCTGGTGGCACATCGCGGCGCTGTGGATCGGGATGGCAATCTGCATTCCGACGTACACGCTGGCATCCGGATTGGTCGATCAGGGTTGGACCTGGCAGGCCGCGGTCGGTGCGGTGATTCTGGGCAACGTCGTCGTCCTCCTGCCCATCGCGCTGAATTCGCACGCGGGCACGCGCTACGGCATTCCCTTCCCCGTCCTCGCGCGCAGCTCGTTCGGGGTGCTGGGCGCGAACATCCCGGCAATTCTCCGGGGGCTCGTGGCCTGCGGCTGGTTCGGCATCCAGACGTGGATCGGCGGCTGGGCGATCTACAAGCTGTTCGAGGCGATCTGGCCGGGCATCGCGACCCTGCCGCAGATCCTGCCGGCCTTCGTCGGGCTCAACACGGGCGAGTTCCTCTGCTTCTTGCTGTTTTGGGCGATGAATGTCTGGATCGTGCTGCGCGGCATGGATTCGATCAAGTTCCTGGAGACCTGGGGCTCGCCCTTTCTGCTCGCCGTCGGGGCGGCACTGTTCATCTGGGCCTGGGTTCGCTCGGGAAGCCTGGCGACAATGCTGGCAAATCCCCCGACCGCCGGACCTTCGAGCGGTCCAGCCGTCGCCACCGTGTTCGGCGCGGGACTGACATCCGCGGTCGCGTTCTGGGGCACCATGGCGTTGTCGATTCCGGACTTCTCTCGATACGCGCGTTCCCAGCGCGATCAGGTGGTCGGACAGGCGGTCGGCCTGCCTGGGACGATGGCGTTGTTCGCGTTCATCGGCGCCGTGGTGACCAACGCGACGCTCGTGATCTTTGGGACCAGGATCTCCGACCCGGTCGCGCTGCTCGCCAGGATCGGCGGTCCGTTGATGATCATGCTCTCGATGGCGGGGCTCGTCGTCGCAACGCTCACCACCAACATCGCCGCCAACATCGTGGCGCCCGCCAACGCGTTCTCGAACATCGCGCCGCACAAGATCACCTTCAAACAAGGCGCGGGTGTAACGGCGGTCATCGGCATTCTGATGATGCCGTGGCGGCTCTACAACGACGCCGCCGCGTACATCTTCACCTGGCTGATCGGCTACGGCGCGTTGCTCGGCCCCGTCGCCGGAATCATGATTGCCGACTACTTCGTGGTGCGGCGCGGTGAGCTGGTGGTTGACGATCTCTACCGGCGGGGCGGCAGCTACGAGTATTCGCGCGGGTTCAACTGGATCGCGATCGCGGCGCTGCTGCTCGGCGTGGCGCCCAGTCTGCCGGGCTTCGTCACGGCGCTGCGGGGCGTGCCGGCGCGAGGAGGATTCGGCACGATCTACAACTGGGCGTGGTTTGTCGGCTTCATCCTGTCCGCCCTCGTGTATCTCGTCGGCATGCGGGTGGGAGCAGGGAGCCGGGAGCAGGGAGCAGTCGGTGTCGGCATCTAACCCGCTAACCGACGAGCAACTCGCCGCCAATTTCGCCGACATCACGCCGCCGCTCACGAACGACGCCGCCCTGCTCGAGGCCAACAAGTGCCTCTTTTGTCATGACGCGCCCTGCACTATCGCCTGTCCCACGCACATCGACGTACCGGCGTTCATCAAGAAGATCGCGACCGGGAATCTGCGCGGCTCGGCGCGCGTCATCCTGGATGCGAACCCGTTCGGCCACTCGTGCGCGCGGGCTTGTCCGGTCGAAGTGTTGTGCGAGGGTGCTTGCGTCCTGAACGACCGCGACGAACAACCGATCAAGATCGCGCTGCTGCAGCGCCACGCCACCGACTACGTCCTGGAGAAAAAGCTCAGGCTGTTCGAGCCGGGTCGACGCACCGGGAAGCGCGTGGCGATCGTCGGCGCCGGCCCGGCGGGGCTGGCGTGCGCGCGCGATCTGCGGCGATTCGGCCACGACGTGACGGTCTTCGAAGCAAAGGACCAGCCAGGCGGCTTGAACACCTATGGCATCGCCGAATACAAGCTCAAGGCCGATCTCGCGCTCGCGGAAGTCCAGGACATTCTGGAGCTGGGCGTCGAGCTGAAGACCGGCGAGACGATCGCATCGCTCGACAACCTGCTGGCCGATTACGACGCCGTATTTGTTGGGATCGGCCTCGGGAGCACCAAGCGACTCGGCATCCCAGGCGAGGACCTCCCTGGCGTGGTGGATGCGCTCACGTTCATCGAGCATCTCAAGACGCATCCGTACCGCGAGACACCGGTGGGGCGGCAGGTCGTGGTGATCGGCGCGGGCAATACGGCGATCGACGCAGTCACCCAGGCGAAGCGGCTGGGCGCGGCGGCCGCGACGATCGTGTACCGGCGGAGTGAGGCCGATATGCCCTGCTATCACTACGAGTACGAGCTCGCCAAGCGCGACGGCTGCGGCTTCCGATTCAACGCGGCACCGCAGCGCATCATCGGCAACGGAGCCGTGGCCGGCATCGAGGTCCGCACGCCGGGCGGGACCGAGACCATCCCGTGCGACATGGTCATCGTCGCGATTGGACAGGGCGAGCGGACGGAGCTCGCGTGGCCGAAGGACGATCCGCGCGTGTTTGTCGGCGGGGACTGCGCAAACGGAGGAGCGGAAATTGTGAATGCGGCGGCGGAAGGAATAGAAGCCGCGAAGAGGATCGATGCTATGCTGACGGGCGGGGATGCCATGTAGGGGCGCAGCATGCTGCGCCCCTACGCATCCCCAACCGCGCGGAGGTGTTATGGCTGATCTCAGAACCAATTTTGCGGGTATCGAGAGCCCGAATCCATTCTGGCTGGCCTCCGGGCCACCCACCAACACCTATGGCCAAGTGGCCAAGGCATTCGACCAGGGCTGGGGCGGCGCGGTCTGGAAGACGATCGGCGAGCCGATCATCAACGTCTTCTCGCGCTACGGCTCCGTCGACCTGGGCGCGAACCGCATGATGGGCTTCAACAACATCGAGCTGATCAGCGACCGCCCGATCGCGGGGAATCTCAAGGAAATCGCCGAGGTCAAACGCAACTATCCGAAGCACGCGGTCATCGCCTCGCTCATGGTCGAGTCGAAGCAGAAGGCGTGGCACGAGATCGTGAAGCAGACCGAGGACACGGGCGCCGACGGGATCGAGCTGAACTTTGGCTGCCCGCACGGGATGAGCGAGCGCGGCATGGGGAGCGCGGTCGGTCAGGTCCCCGATTACACCTGTCAGATCGTCGGGTGGGTCAAAGAAGTCGCCACGATTCCCGTGATCGTGAAGCTCACGCCGAATGTCACCGACATCACGTATATCGCCCGCGCGGCGGTCAAGGGCGGCGCCGATGCATTGTCATTGATCAATACCATCAACTCCATTGTCGGTGTCGATCTGACGACGTTCGAGCCGCAGCCGTCGGTCGCCGGCAAATCGAGCCACGGCGGCTACTGCGGGCCGGCGGTGAAGCCGATCGCCCTGCACCTCGTCTCCGCCGTCGCCGGTGATGCGGCGGTGAAGATTCCGATCTCCGGGATCGGTGGCATCGCCACGTGGCGCGATGCCGCCGAGTTCATCGCCCTGGGCGCCGGGACGCTCCAGGTCTGCACCGCCGTAATGCACTACGGCTTCCGCATCGTGGAGGACCTGACCGACGGGCTGTCGAACTGGATGGACGACCGCGGCCACCGCACGCTCGCGGACGTCCGCGGCCGGGCGCTCCCGCGCGTCGCGAAGTGGGAAGACCTCGACCTGAATTACCACCTGCTCGCGCACATCGATCAGGACAAATGCATCAAGTGCGAGCTGTGCTGGACCGCGTGTGAAGACGGCGCGCATCAGGCGATCCGGCGCCTGCCGCGCGATAATGGCGGGCCCGTCGTGGAGATCATCGAGGAAGCGTGCGTTGGGTGTAATCTGTGCGCTGCGGTGTGCCCTGTGCAGGAGTGCATCACGATGCGAAAGGTGCCGAACGACTACGCGCCTGTGACCTGGAAGGAATACGCCGCCGGGAAAGGCAAGCTCGCGCCGCGGTCGGAGCAGTTCCATACGGCCACGTGGAGTCCAAGCGCGAAGCACTAACCACTTTCCTCTCTCTCTCTCTCTCCTCTTCTTGCTCGCAAAAAGGCGAGCATGTCATCCTGAGCGAAGCGCGCGGTACGCGCGCGCAGCGAAGGACCGACACCAAAAAGCAGGTCCTTCGCCCCTCCGGGGCTCAGGATGACATGCTCGGGTTTTGGACAGTAACAAAAGAAACAAAGAAGGGTTTCTAAAGCCGTCCGGGAGGCGCAACCGGCGGCACCGCCACTTGCTCCGGCTCCGGCGTAAAGTCTTCCCCGGGATTAATGAATCTGTCTCGCTCAAAGTTGTACTGCTTGTCATAAAGCTGCCTGTACCGGCCGTTTGCGACGAGCAGCTCGTCGTGCGTGCCCCGCTCCACGATCTGGCCGCCTTCCAGCACCAGGATTTGATCCGCGCTCCGGATGGTAGACAGCCGGTGCGCGATGACGAACGTCGTGCGGCCGCGGCGCAACGCCCGTAACCCATCCTGAATCTTGGCTTCGCTCTCGGAGTCGAGACTCGACGTCGCCTCGTCCAGCACCAGAATCCGTGGGTCGGCCAGAATCGCGCGCGCGATCGAGATGCGCTGCCGCTGCCCGCCCGACAGCTTCACGCCCCGCTCGCCGACGACCGTGTCGTACTTCTCGTCGAACTGCTCCACGAATTCATCGCAATGCGCGATCCGCGCGACCGCCTCGATCTCCTGCGGCGTCGCATGCGGCCGGGCGAACGCGATGTTCTCGGCGATCGTCCCGTCGAACAGAAAGTTGTCCTGCAGGACGACGCCGAGCTGCGTGCGATAGTCGGACAGCCGCACCGTGTTGAGATCGCGGCCGTCCACCAGGACCCGGCCCTGCTCGGGGCGGTTGAATGCCAGAACCAGGCTGACGAGCGTGCTTTTACCGGACCCCGATGACCCCACCAACGCCGTCGTCGACCCGGCGGGAGCCCTGAACGAGACATCCTTGAGAACGGGCACGCCGGGCTTGTACGCAAACGTCACGTGCTCGAAGACCACGTCGCCCCGCACCGTGGCGAGCGGCTGCCGCGTGGCGTCCTCGGCATCCTCGGTCGTCATGCGCCGCAGCTCGTAAATGCGGTCGAGTCCCGCGAACGCTTCGGTGATCTGCGTCCCGATGGAGGCGATGTTGATGAGCGGCAGCGCAACCAGACCGACGAAGATGATGTACTGGGCGAGCTGCCCGAGCGTCATCGCATTGGTCAGAACCGCCCGGCCACCGACCAGGATCATGACGACGGAGATCGCGCCGATCACGAATTGCGCGAACGCCCCTACGCCCGAGACGCCGGTCATCGTCATCGCGACGTTTCGGAAGAGCTGGTGGGCGCCGCGTGCGAACACCAGCCGCTCGCTCCGCTCGGAGCGGTAGGCCTTCACGATGCGAATCCCGCCCAACGTTTCCGCGAGCCGGCCGGTCACGTCCGCGTTGATCTTGCCGCGCTCGCGGAACAGAGGCCGCAGCCGGGAGAACGCATAGGCCATACCACCGCCGAACACGGCGAGCACCAGGATCGACACCGCGGTGAGCTTCCAGTTGAGCCAGAAAAGCACTGCCAGCGCGATCGTCCCCGTCACCAGTCCGCCGAGCAGCTGCACGAGACCGGTCCCGACCAGATTCCGGATGCCCTCGGCGTCGGTCATGATTCGTGAGATGAGGATGCCGGTTTTGGTCGAATCGAAATAGGCGATCGGCAGGCGCAACACGAAGGCTTGGATAGACTTGCGCATATCGGTGATGGCGCGCTGGGCGGCGACGCCAAGGATCTGCGAGAGCCCGAACGAGGTCACCGATTGCACGATGGTCGCCACCCCGACGGCTGCCGCAATGACACCGAGCAGGCCGGCGCGCTTCTGCCCGATGACCCCATCGATGAGGTAGCGCGAGGACCACGGCAGGACAAGCCCCGCGAGCCGGTTGACCATCATCAACGTCAGACCAATGGCGAGCCGATGGCGATGGTGCCAGATCAGCTCGCGTGCCTCGCGCCACGCATTGGCGTAATTGGGTTTCGGTTTCTTGTCTGCCACGGCGAGAAGCTTACCTGGTCCGGGAAGGCCTTACCAGGAGTCCGGTCGGCGAGACGCGTACCTCGTAAGTCCCGCCGCTGGGAGTCGTTGCGCCGATGAACGTGGCGGAGCCGTATTCCGCGTCGACAAACGGCCGCAGCACCCAGTAGCGGCGCGTCAGGTCGAACGCATCGAAGGGTTTGTTGGCGGCCAGCGAGTAGACCGTGCGCTCCTGCAGCTGCTCGTCGCTGAGCGTCTGGTAGCGTCCCGCGATCCGATCGAGCTCATAGACCGTCTCGAGACCGAGCAACGTGCCGATCGGTCGCCACTTCAGGACGTGCGCGTCGACGTAGACGGCGTCGCCCGCGAGATCAAACATGTGGAGGCTGCTGTCGGCCAACGTGACCGTGGCGCGGAAGTGGTGCGGGCCGAGCGGCTCGGTCTTGATCGTGGCGGCCAACGCCTCCTGCGTGAACGCCCGGTAGCCGTGAATCCCGACGGTGATCGCGCCCAGCAGCATGCCGACGGTGAGACACAGGGCCGCGGCGAGAAAGCCAACGCTGGAGCTGAGGCGGCGCCGGTTCCGCCAGGCGGACGCCGCGATGATGATCAATATCACAGCGACAAGGTCGAAACCGACCATGACGATTCTGAGAATGCCAGTCATTCCCTACACGTTACGCATCACCTGCCTCTGGCGCGAATTCGCCGCTCTTGCCACCTTCGGGCCATGAAACGCTCGACCGGAATCACGCTGGCGGTCATCGCCGCCATCATCGCGCTCTTCTTCTATATGTCCACCGCGCGGGCCACGCAGGAATGCACCGTCTGTGTGCAGTTTCAGGGGCGCTCCAACTGCGCCACGGCGGCGGGGAGGACGGTCGCCGAGGCGACGCAAACGGCGCACAACACCGCGTGCGGCCCTGTCGCCAGCGGGATGAACGAAACCATTGCGTGCGGTAACCGGGCTCCCGTATCCGTGCAGTGCGGCCGGCGCCGGTAGGTGGCCGATTTTTCGATGCCCCGGGTCGCCGTTCCGGCGACTTTGTTAATGGCGGGCGGAGGCCAGCGCGAGGGCGAAATTTACGTCATGGAGCGTGTGCCCCAGCACGCCGGCCCCGAGACGCCGCTCGATATGCTGAATCGCCCGGAAGCGTTCTTTCCGTTTCGCCCCAAGAAGGGCAGTGAGCGCGTCTTGCTGGTCGCCAAGGCGCGGACTGTGACCTTGACGGTCCCGCGACCCCAGGGGGAGGATTCGGTACGACTCTCCGCCGCCAAGAAGGCCACCATGGAAATCACGCTGGCGGACGGGTCCACATTGAACGGATGGGCGACCCTCGAGCTGCCCCAGCACCACTCGCGCATCCTCGACTATCTCAATGCCGTGGCCGAGCCGTTCTTCGCCATCGCAACCGGCGATGGGGTGCATCTCATCAACCGCGCGCACGTCCTGTACGCGCGCCCGGAGGACTGAGGCATGGCGGCACGGCTCGATCCATTTGTCGATGTGATGCTGCGCGAGCGCGCGGATCAGCTCTACCTGCTGCCCGACGAACCCGTCACGCTCGTGAAGGACGGCAAGCCGCGCAAAGTCTCCAAGCAGCCGCTCACCGATCAGCACATCTACGCCTTGATGGTCGAGGTCGCGCCGCCCGAGGCGGCCGATAAAATCGACCACCAGTCGGAGACCGAGTTCGAATACGCCGCCGGCAACGGACTGGTGCGCGTGCGAATCGTGCCGGAGGGGGGCCGGCTCACCGCAGTGATCTCCGCGATTCGCCCAGCCTCGCAAGACCAAGCCGCACCGATAGTTGCGCAGTCACGGGAGGCTGAGACGACCGCCACGCGTCCGGCCGCACCGCCGACGCCGCCAGCCCCGAAGCCGGGTGCGCCGGCAAAGCCGCCCCGGGCATCCGTCATCGCCGCCGCGCCCATGGTGGAGTCGCCGGTGCTGGACACGCCCGCCACGGCGCTGAGCGCCCTGCCCGGTGAGTTCGCCTCCTCGCAGTACGAGGCCGCCGAGCAGAAACTCGGCAAGCTGCTGCGCGCGCTCGTGCAATCGGGCAGCTCCGATCTGCACCTGCGCGTCGGCGAGCCGGCCATGTTCCGCACCCACGGGGAGATCAAGCGGCAATCCGGTTCCGCGCTCAGCATGAACGATCTCGAGCTCCTGGTGCTCTCGATCATGCCCGAACGCAACCGCGGCGAGTGGAAAGAGTCCGGTGATACGGATTTTGCCTACGACATCGCGGGACTCGCCCGCTTCCGCGTCAACGCCGCGCGCGATCGCAAAGGCCCGGTGGCGGTGTTCCGCGTGATTCCGGCCAAAGTGGTGACGGTCGAAGAGATGGAGCTCTCCGAGGAGGTGCAGAAGCTCTGTTACCTCAAGAAAGGGCTCGTCCTGATCACGGGACCGACCGGCTCGGGAAAGTCCACGACGCTCTGCGCGCTGATCGATCTCATCAACCGCACTCGCACGGATCACATCATCACGATCGAAGATCCGATCGAGTTCGTGCATGAGAACAAGAAGTGCCTGATCACGCAGCGGCAGGTCCATGTCCACACCGAGAGCTTCAAGTCGGCGCTGCGCGCGGCGTTGCGCGAGGACCCCGATATCGTGCTGGTCGGCGAGATGCGGGACCTCGAGACGGTCGCGATCGCGATCGAGACGGCAGAGACGGGGCATCTCGTGTTCGGCACGCTGCACACGACCCACGCCGCGTCGACGGTCGAACGCATCATCGATCAGTTCCCAGCCGATCGTCAGGCGCAGATCCGGGTCATGTTGTCCGAATCGCTGAAGGGCGTTATCTCGCAGACGCTCTGCAAGAAGGTGGGCGGCGGGCGCGTCGCCGCGCGCGAGATCCTGCTCGCCACACCCGCGATCGCGAACCTGATCCGCGAGGGCAAGACGTTCCAGATCCCGTCGATCATTCAAACCAGCAAGAAGCTGGGGATGCTGACGTTGAACGATGCGCTGCTCGAGCTCGTGGAAAAGAAGGTCATCGAGCCCGACGAGGCGTATGTCCGGTCGGTCGAGAAGGCCGGCCTCGCCGCCAGTCTCAAGGCGAAGGGGTTCAAAATCTCGCTCACACCGGAGGCGTAGTCCCGCAGTGCGTGTGTGGCGGGGTGCACCATACCCCCTGGGCGCGACGTGGGACGGCCAGGGGGTAAACTTTGCCCTCTTCTCGGAGCAGGGCACGGGCGTGGACCTCTGTCTGTTCGATGCCCCTGGTCAAGCAGATCAATCGCAGCTCATCTCGCTGACGGAGCAAACCAATCAGGTTTGGCACTGCTATTTGCCCGATGCCCGCCCCGGGCAGTTGTACGGGTACCGCGTCCACGGCCCCTACCAACCGCAACAAGGCCTCCGCTTCAATCCCGCCAAGCTCGTCCTCGACGCCTACGCCAGGGCCATCACCGGGCCGGTGCGCTGGGACGATACGGTGTACGGCTACACCACCGGCAGCGCCGGGGAGGACCTGACGCGCGACGACCGCAACTCCGGCGGCGCCATGCCCAAGTGCGTCGTGATCGATCCGGAGTTCGACTGGGAGGGGGACACGTACCCGAACACGCCGTGGCCCGAGACGGTCATCTACGAGGTGCACGTGAAGGGCTTCACCCTACCTCGGCCTCTGCACCAAGCCCATCATCGAGCATCTCCGCGCCCTGGGCGTGACGAGCGTCGAGCTGCTGCCGATTCATCACTGCATTAGCGCTCGGCGGCTCGTCGACCGCGGGCTCACGAATTACTGGGGCTACGACTCGATCGGCTTCTTCGCCCCCGACGCGCGCTTTTCCCTCGAGAATCAAGTCGGCGAATTCAAGCAGATGGTGCGGACGCTCCATGCCGCGGGACTCGAGGTGATTC
>QHTW01000209.1:0-2211 GCA_003220955.1 Gemmatimonadota bacterium
CTGGGAGTATCGGCCCGGATCGACGCTGTTCGTCGTCTGGAGTCAGGGTCGTCAGGGATCGACGGGGAGCGAGGGGGTACGCAGCTTCAACGGCGACGTGAACGATCTGTTCAACTTGACCCCGAACAACAGCTTCCTGGTGAAGCTGTCGTATTGGATCAACCGCTAGCGCGGAGTCGCGGCCGAATCCGCCTGCTGCAGGAGTTGCTCGAACTCCCGCAGCTCGGCGAGGCCCAGGTCGGACACCGCCCAATACGTGTAGTCCGGCGTGGCCCAGTGCAACACGTGATATCCTTGTCGCGTCTCCGTCGCAGCGCCCGCGGCACCGCGATCGCTCGGCCATAACAGCACGTTGATGAGGTGCTGGCGCCGGCCGTAGACGAGCGCGCCGACGGGCCGTCCGCCAACGTACTCGAGGCGGCCGCCCAACAATGGATAGCCACGGCCGGCGAAATCGTACACCGGCGGCGAATAGTCCAGCTTGCCGTTGAACCAGGGCTTCACGGTGTGCTGATCCGACGACTGCACGTCCGTCAGATGCCCCGGCATGAGCGACCGGATGTGGCTCGTGATCACCTCGGCGGCGAGCGTCTCCCCCGTCTCGCCCACCCCCTGCCGAAATCCCAGCTGCCAACCGCCAAACGCGACCACGGCGAGCGACGCCGCGACCGCCAGGGAGCGCCACACCACCGGCATCCTGGCGCGGCGTTGGAGGCTCCGCACGCGCTGCCGCAGCGTGTCGGGGGCGCGCAGTGCGGGAATGCGCGCCGTGATCGCCGAGCGCAGCGCCAGCCGGCTGTCGAGGAAGCGCGTGCATTCCGGGCAGTGCGCCAGATGCGACTCGAGCTCGCGCCGCTCTGCGTCGGCAAGCTCACCGTCGAGATACGCGTCCAGCTGGGGTTCGAGATTCGGATGCGTCATGTCAACGCCTCTTGCAAGCGTTTGCGGGCTCGGGAGAGCCGCGACATCACCGTGCCGACGGGCACGCCCGTGACGTCGCTGATTTCCTTGTAGGACAATCCTTCGAGCTCCCGCAACACGATCACCTCGCGGAATTCGAGCGGCAACGCGTCGATAGCCTGCCGGAGATCCACCGCTGCCGCAGGATCGGCCGCCGTGCCGGCGTCGCTATGCAGCTCCTCGTTGAACTGGGTGACAAGCCCGTCCCCCTGTTGCCGGTGTCGCCAGGTGTACGCCGTGTTCCGCACGATCGCGAGAAACCACGCGCGACCATCGGGTCCGGTCGTTCCGCGAAACCCGCCGAAATACTTGAGTGCGCGCAGCGCCGCGTCCTGCACGACGTCCTGCGCGTCCGCGTCATTGCGCGTCAAGTAGCGCGCCAATGTGTACGCGGCATCGAGGTGCGGTAACACGACCGCTGCGAACTCCAAGTCGACTCCTTCCAGTGATGACTCAAGACTCGCTCGAATTATTCCCGGGAATAAGAACGCAGCCGGGCGAGTCTTTGCTCCGACGCTTGTCAGTCTCTTTCACGCTCGACGGAGGAACGCAAAATGAAACGGATCATGCTCCTGCTGGCACTCCTGCCCGGACCACGCGAACCGGCCCAGGTCAACGTCCGCCTTTCCGAATGGAAGGTCGAACTGTCGCAGCAGAACATCGCGGAGGGACCGGTGACGTTCGTCGTCACGAACGGCGGTAAGATGCCCCACGCCATTGAGGTCGAAGGACAAGGGATCGAGAGGGAGATCGAGACGATCCAACCCGGCGCCACCGGCTCGCTCACCCTGACGCTCAAGCCCGGCCGCTACGAGGTGTACTGTCCGGTCGGTGAGGGCTCGCACAGGAAACTCGGCATGGAGGCGCGCCTGACCGTGGGGAGCGCCAGAGCCTCCGAATCCACCGGCGATGGCAGCTCGGCGATGAGTGACGCGCCGGGCACGGTTCAGGCGATCGGCGTCACGGGCGGCGGGCCCGTGGTGCAGATCCTGCCCGGCCCGTTTCCCTTCCCCGACAGCGCCGCGCCGATCCTGCAGGCGTTCGGGGACGAGCGTGAGGGGCTCGAGTCGCAGGTCAAGAACGGCCCGTACTCGAACAATGTGGGCAGGATCTCGGGAACGTTTCGCTTCACGGCGTGGGATAAAGGCGCCACGCGCGACTCAGTCGACGGCATCGCCGAGTTCACGACGCAGGACGGGGCGCGCTGGAGGCTGGTGCTGGATCGCGTGCAGACGAAGGACGTTCCGCATC
>QHTW01000209.1:2316-13089 GCA_003220955.1 Gemmatimonadota bacterium
GCGGCGAGACCGCGATTTCGCGCTCGCATGCTGGGACTGCTCGAGAAACAAGATCGAAGAGCTACAGCTCCAGATCCTGCCCGGTCCGGGCGAGCCAAAGTTCGATGCCCCCGGCGGGTTTCTCTTCATCAACTGGGAACAGTCCGCCTCGCGCAAACCGGCGAGCTGAGGCGTGATGAGTCTCACACGGATTCCTCGTTGGTCATGACAAAAAGGCTAGCGGGGAACCCGTCCGCCGATGCTCACAAGTCGTTGTGCCGCTTGCTGCAAGGCGCATCTATTGCTCGCGTGCGGGTAGGAAGTGAATGTTGCCCCCCGTGAGCATTTGGGAAAAAACCATTCGATCGTTGCGCACGCTGCGCCTCGACACCATGCGGGGCAAGTTTGTCGCGTTCGCGGTACTGGCGACGCTGTTCACCACGCTCGCCATGACGGTGATGTTGTACGGACGGAATCGCCGCTCGCTGAGCGATCGCGTCGGGCAGGAGCTCCGCACGCTGAGCTCGGACATGGCGCGCGAGGTGGACGTCTGGCTCGACCAGCGGGTCTACGATTTGCGCCTGCGCGCGAGCCCCTACGTCGTCTCGGATAACACCGGCCGCAATGGGGCGCAGTCGCTCAATCGACTCCGCGACTACCTCAATTCCGTCCGTCAGAACCTGCCGGCTCACGAAGGACTGGCCATCATCGGTCAGGACGGGCAGGTCCTCACGAGCAGCGGAAGCCGGACGGGCTTTCGCCTGACGCCCGACCGACTGAACAACCTGCGGACGCGCGATGCCCTGGTGGGCGAACCTTTTTGGGACGCCACCATCGGCAAGGCCGCGCTGGTCCTCGTCGTACCGATTCGTCGGGACGACGGCTTATTCCTCGGCGCGTTGGGTGCCAAAATCAATTTGGACAGCCTCAGTGACATGATGGGGCAACTGTCGCCCGACCACTCTCGCGACCTCTACCTGATTACCGAGCAGGGGCGGGTCATCATTAGCTCGGCGGGCAGTTCCGCGGATGTGATGAAGACGCCCCTGCCGGAAGCGACCACCAGAGAGCTCAGCGACCGAGAAGGCCACACGATCGTACAATCACGACCGAAGGGACGCGAGGTCGTCGCGGTACTGCGGCGTATTCCCCAACTGCACTGGGCGGCCGTGGCCGAAACGCCGCGGGCCGAAACCGTGCGCGAGGCCGGCGTGCTGAGGTTTCGGACGGTCCTGCTCCTCTCTACGCTGATCCTGGGCGTTGGAGTCCTCGCGTACATGGTAGGTCTGTTCGTCACCCGGCCGCTCGAGCGTCTGACCGACGCCGCGGCCCGCGTGGCGGCCGGCGACCTGTCCGTCGAGCTCCCGGCGGGTGGCGGCGGCGAGGTCGGGTACCTGACGCGCGCGTTCACTACCCTGGTGTCGCGCCTGCGAGAAAAAGAGGCGCACGGGGAGCTGGAGAAACTTTCGCTCACCGATTCCCTGACCGGGCTCTACAACCGGCGGCACCTCATGGGCACGCTCGCCAGCGAGGTACAGCGGTCGCGCCGTTTGCGGCGCGCGTTCTCGGTCCTGCTGGCGGATGTGGACCGGTTCAAGCAGTACAACGACACGCACGGACACCTCGCCGGTGACTCGGCACTCGTGAAGATCGCGGAAGTCTTCCGCAAGACGACGCGGCAGGTAGACTGTGTGGCGCGCTACGGCGGTGAGGAATTCGTCGTGATGCTGCTCGAGGCAAACGCGGAGACGGCGACTCTCGTCGCGGAGCGCATTCGCACGCGTGTGGCCGAACAGGACGTCGGCCAAGGGCACCTCACGCTCAGCATCGGCGTCGCGGAATACCCCGACGGCGGCGACACGCCGGAGGAGCTGATCGCGACCGCCGACGCGGCGATGTACAAGGCGAAGAATGCGGGTCGTAACCAGGTGGTGGTTGCCGGGACGATCGAGCAGCGCCCGCAAGAGAAGAAGCCGGCGCGCCGCAAGCGCGAGGCATAAGGCACTTCACGACGCCGGCTTGTCCACGCGATCGATAGGCGAGTTGGGATGCTCGCCCAGGAACTCGATCCACGCGGTCTTCGCGCAAGGGTAGTTCTTCGCGGCCTCGGCCAGATCCATGAACCCGGCGATCGTTTGGTCGAGCCGGCCGGCGAGCTGCGCATTGGCGATCTTGCCTTGCGGGTCGAACGCTTGATGCGCCTGCGCGAGCGAAAACATGTCCGGATAGACGCGCGCGCCGAGATGCTCGAGCGGCACGCGCAACGCCCAGAGACCACGATTACCGCCCACCATCGATGGTGAAGCCGACAGCAGCAGCGCGTGCTTGCCGTTGAAGGGTTGTGGCTTGAAGCGCGACACCCAGTCAATCAGGTTCTTCAAGACTCCCGGCATCGAGCCGTTGTACTCGGGTGAGGCAATGACGAACCCGTCGTTCGCGTCGAGCCGGCGACGCAGCTCGGTTGCGCCGGGCGGAAAGCCACCCTGCGTTTGCACGTCCTGATTGTAGGAGGGACTGTCAAATGCGCTCAGCGCGGCGAGATCTACCGTTCCGCCATGCTGCGCGATGGCGCCGGCCGCGAGCTGGGCAAGCTTCGTGTTGACGGAGCCAGGCCGGAGCGAGGCAGAGAAGACCAGGTAACGGACCGGCTCCTTGGGCATGGCGGGAATATTCCCCATTTGGTAGGCGATGACCACCCTCCTGCTCGTCGACGACGACGATTTCATGCGCAGCGCCCTGAGCCGGGCGCTCAATCGGACCGGCGGGTTTACGGTGCTTCCCGCCGAGCATGGGCGGCGTGCCCTCGACGTACTGGCCGAGCAGCAGGTGGACGCCATCCTGACCGACCTGGAAATGCCTGTAATGGACGGGCTCACACTCCTCGCTGAGCTCTTCGAGCAGGAAATTCGGTTGCCGGTCGCGGTGATGACCGGCCAGGCGATTCACACGCCGCTGCGGCAACGACTGCTCGCCTACGGCATCGCCGCGATCTTCTCGAAGCCCGTGGACGTCGTGGTGCTGGCGGATGAATTGCAGCGGGTGCTCGACCCGAAGGCGGTCGGTCGCATCAGCGGGATCACGCTCTTCGGATTCCTGCAGCTGCTCGAGGTGGAGCGCAAGAGCGGCCTCGTCGTCGTAGCGGCATCGGACCATGAGGGCCGGCTGTATTTCGACGACGGCCAACTGGTTCACGCGCATACCGGTCATCTCGAGGGACTCGCCGCGGCATACGAGGTTTTGAGCTGGCCGGAGCCGGCGGTGGAGATCTTCTACAAGCGGCGCGCGCGAGAGCGGACGGTCGACGCGCCGCTGCAACACGTGCTGATGGAAGGGGCCCGGCTGCTCGACGAACGCGGGCGCGGCACCGGCGAGCCCGGCCGGCACCCGCGCCGGAACGTTCACGCCGCGGCGGGCTGGACGTACGCGCCGTGCGGATTCTGGACGAGGCGCGGAAGATCGACGGCGCGCTCGGCGCTACCGTCATGGACGCCGAAACCGGGGTGGTGCTGGCTCAGGTTGGAGAAGAGTCGCCAGCGATGGCCAAAGAGCTGGTCCTGGCGGCACTGCGGGGCACGAACGCCCGGCAGCTCGATGATCAGATCGAGGATATCATGCTCACGCTCGGGAAGCAGTACCACGTGATCCGCTTCCTCGACGGCGGTCACGAGCGCTTCCTGCACCTGGTGCTCGACCGCGAGCGCGGGAGTCTTGGTTTGGCACGGCACCAACTCGCCAAGCTTGCGCGGGAGCGGCGCTAGTGCTTTATCTCGGCTGGCGCTTCGGCTGGTTCACGATTGCTTCCGGCGGCACAACGGGCGCGCTCGCATGCCAACAATCCTTGTGCTGCCACTCTTTGGTTACGGCGCTCAACATCGCATTCGGTTTGGCAGGATCTACGGGCTGGTGGCAATTCGGACAGACCAACGCTTCGCCCTTCGACGACCGCGGCATGGGGAGCTCCCTGTCCTGATCGTATGAAGATGTTCGGACGCGTTTGAGGTAATGTGAGTCTTACCCTACAACCGAGGCCTGGAGCGAGATCATGAAGGCTAAGTCACTGTGGTTGCTGCTATTCCTTATCGGATACGCATCGCAGGTCACCGCACTGACCGCTCAAGCCAGGCCCGCAGGGCGCTCCACGGCGTTGGGGAAGCGCGTTGTCGTCTCGCACCCACCGACACACTCCTGTTCAAGCAAGCCGAGCCTATCACCGAAGCGCAGATCTATGTCTTCGTCGACCCGCGGCGGACATTCCAAACGATGATCGGGATCGGCGGCGCCTTGACCGATGCCGCTGCGGAGACGTTCGCGAAACTGCCCGCCGCCCGGCAGGAAGAGGTGATGACCGCGTATTACAGTCCCGAGCGTGGGATCGGGTACACGCTGGGGCGGACCAACATCAACAGCTGTGACTTCTCGAGCGACATGTATACGTATGTCACCGAGGGCGACACGACGCTGAGCAGCTTCGCCATCGCGCACGATCTCCACTACAAGATCCCGCTCATCAAGCGCGCGATGGCGGCGACCGGCACCCGGGGGGGGCTCAAGCTGTTCGCCAGTCCCTGGAGTCCGCCGGCGTACATGAAGGACAACAACGACATGTTGCACGGCGGGCATCTGCGCGCCGAGCACCGCCAAACCTGGGCCTTCTATTACACGAAGTTCATCGAGAGCTATCGGCGCGCGGGCGTGCCGGTCTGGGGGATCACGATTCAGAACGAGCCGATGGCCACGCAGACGTGGGAGTCATGCATCTACCAGCCCGAAGCCGAGCGCGATTTTCTGCGCGACTATCTCGGACCCGTCATGGCGCGGCGCGGGCTGAAGGATGTCAACATCATCGTCTGGGACCACAATCGCGACCTGATCGTGCAGCGGGCGCAGACGATCTTCGACGACCCCAAGGCGGCGCAGTACGCGTGGGTGGGACGCAGATGTACGACAACGTCGCGCTGGTGAACCGGCTCTATCCCGCCAAGCACATCATCTTCACCGAAGGCACGCCGGCGAACTTCGACTCGACCGCCTACGGCCGCTGGAGCCTCGGCGAGGCGTACGGGCGCTCCATGATTCACGATTTCAATTCGGGCGCCGAGGGGTGGACCGACTGGAACATCCTGCTCGATGAGAAAGGCGGCCCGAACCATGTCGGCAATTTTTGCTTCGCGCCGATCCACGCCGACACCCGGACCGGAGCCTTGATCTACACCAACTCGTACTACTACATCGGGCATTTCGCGAAATTCATCCGTCCCGGCGCCAGGCGGATCGCGGTGGCGCCGAGCCGCAGCATGTTCCTCGCGACCGGGTTCGTGAATCCCAATGGCAGCGTGGCGGTCGTGGTCATGAATCCAACGGGACGCGCGGGCGAGTATCACATTCGTGTCGGGGACGAGGCCGTGACGGTGCGCTCGCCCGCGCATTCCATACAGACCGTGACGTTCTAGGCCGCTACTGCGGCGTCTCCAGCGGATGCTTGCTCCGCTCGTAGAACTCAGTCTGCAATCGCAGGCTCTCCTGGTCAGCTTTGACCGCGCGGATCACCTGCACGACACCGTTGATCCACGTCTTCGCCTCGAAATCGCCGAGCTCACGGGTCGCCGCGGCACCTTCGCCCGCATAGTGATTCGGGAAGCGCGCGTACCACCAGATGCCGGTGTATAACCCTTCCGGGAGCTTCAGGCGCGCCTGATCGGCACCCGATTCCTGCGGCGCGCGATCCAGGTGCACGAGGTCGGGCCGGGCGATCATGCTCATGGACGTTTCGCTTTCGCCGGCATGCATGTCCGTCGCCGGATTCGTCTTGTGCTTCGGCTCACCCGGGCCGCTGCGCGTGATTCCCAGCACGTACACGACGTAATCATGCGGCGCCTCGAGCTGCGTCTGCGCGAAAAAGGGGAGCAAGCTGTTGTTGCCGCCGTGACCGTTCACGATGATGATCTTCTTGCAGCCATTGCGGGCCATCTCGTCGGTCGTTTCCTGCAGCAGTTGGAGCTGCAGTCCCCTGCTGTAGGCCACCGTGCCGGGTTCGTGCTTTGCTTCGAAGATCTGCCCGAAGTAGTACTCGGGAAACACCACGGCATACTCCTGACCGACGCCGTTCATCACCGCATAGCGCACGTCGAGCAGGTCAGTGCCGATGGGGAGATGCGGCCCATGCTTCTCGAGAATTCCGAAGGGCAGCACGCACACGCCCTGCGACTGGTGGATGGCCTGCACAAAGTCGCTCGCCGTAAGCTCTTCCCACTTCGGCGAGAGCTTCTGCGCCCCTGCTGCAACCACCAATGATCTGTACACATGTCCTCCCTGGAATGCGTTCGATGAAGGGGATTCCCCAAAACGTGGAGGAGCGATGAGAAACGCGCTACTCGCCCTTGCTTTGCTTGGCGCGGCGTGCCACCATGGCGCGACCTCGGCTGCGCCCGAACCGCAAGCCGCGACCAGGCTGAAGGTGCAGAATCAGCAGTTCCTCGACATGGATGTGTATGTGTTGCGGGAGGGTCAACGCATCCGGCTGGGCATGGTCGCGGGACTATCGACTCAAGTCTTCACGATCCCCGACGACATCGTGCGAAGCGCGCCGCAACTCCGCTTCGAGCTCCATCCGATCGGCGGGCGCGGCAACCCACGCACCGAGACGATCTCGGTGCTACCCGGGGACGAGGTCGAGCTGACGATCCCGCCGCGGTGAGAACCGGTATCGAGATCTCGCCGCTACTGGCAGCCGATCTTCCCCGTCCCGCCCTGGCGGTTCACCCCGCCGGTGAAGCTCGATTTCAGACGCCGCAGCGGCGCGCTCGGTGACACCGGGGACGTGCTTGCGAACGCCGTGCCGATACCGAGGGAGACAACCCATTTCGGAGAGCCGGACGTGAGCCCGACGCTGCCGTCCATCGTCAGGGCCAGCGCGCCAAATCGCCGCGTTACGCCGCCGCCCAGGACGCGGCTCAGCGCCTGCGTCGAGTCGGACTGCCCGACGTCGATGCCAAGGGAGACGTCGGCCCGCCAGCTCTGGGAGACGTCATAGCCGCCTCCCAGGAGCACCGCGGTCGCGTGCGGCGCGCTCAGCGTTGACTGGCTGGATAGGCCGCTGAGGCTGCGGCTTGCGTCAGCGGACATGTGGAGCTTGGGATCCGGCGAGGCGCCGACCCCGACATCGAGCCCAACCGACGTCTGGCCGCTGCCGAGTCCGCAGGATGCGTTTCCCGTCGGCAGCACCAGCGTGAAAGCCGCCGCAATGGCGGGGGCGCCCGCCGCCGGGAACGAATGCAGCGCCGCGGCTGAGACGGAAAGGTCCCCTAGTCCGTTGCTCGAAACGGCGCGCCCGCTGACCATATCGCTGACGTGCACAATGGAAGGCAGCGCCGAGAGACTCAGCCAAGGCGTCGCCTGCAGCATCAGAACGCCGGACAGGGCCTGCTCCGACCGCTGGTCGGTGAGTTTTGCCGATCCGGCCGTCAGGCCGGCGACAAGGGACGTTTGGGCGCCAAGCGCCGGGCCGCACAGCATTGGGAGCAGCGCAAGCCCCCGAGGGGAAAGTCGCATCCTTGGGAGACCCGCCGTCCCGAAACGCGTCACACCAGCGGTTCAAATGTGACTCGTTGCCGCTTGGGCGAGTCCCCTCATCGGACGGCTGTACATCGACCGCCGATGGTGAACGCGTCGGCTTACACGGAGGAGTGCTATGAAGCCCATTTCGCATTTCGTTATTGACATCGCCCTCGTCGCCGGCCTCACGCTCGGCGCGACGGGTATCGCGGCCGCACAACGAAAGGCGCCGCCGGCGACGCGACACACCGCGGTCGCCCATCCATCAGATGAGGCAGCGAAGTCAAAAAGTCCCGGCAGCTTCAGGGGGATCGCCGCAAAACTCGGCACTACCCCGGACGCGCTGGAGAGCGCGTATCAAGCCGCCAAGCAGGCGAACCCCAAGTTGACGCGCGGACAGTTCGTCGCCGCCAACATGGTCGCGCATAATTTGAGCTCGAAGAATCCTTCGATTACCGCCGACGCGATTCTGAACGGCTTGAAGAGCGGCAAGAGCATCGGCCAGACGCTCCAGGGTCTGGGTCTCTCGGCCAAGGAAGCCGAGGACGCGGAGAAGCAGGCGAGACGCGACACGAAAGCGGCGGAACGGGCCGGAGAGACGCAGCCGCCCGCGCCGCCAGCAGCCCCCGCAAAGCCGTAACGCACTTTCTTCACGAGCGACCCCTGAGCGTACACTCAGGGGTCGCTTTTTTTCAATCCTGGTGCATTCGGAGGCGGGACCGATTGCGAGGGGATTGACCCCCGCTTACTTCGCTTATGCGCGGCAGTTCACGCTGTGTGATCACTCCTTCACCGATGTCGCGGGACCGTCAACCCCGAATCATCTGATGCTCATCACGGCCGCCTCCCCGATCATCTCGAACCCCCCGCGGTATCGACTACCGGTGGGCGCACCGCGGTTCAAGCTGCCGTCGTTGCCCATGCTTCTGGAGAATGAAAGCCTCACCTGGGCCAACTATGGCGGTTACGCTTTCGATTGCATCGCCGACCTCCGCGGGCGGAAGACCTTCACGTCCGAGCAGTTCGCGAAGGATGCCGCAACCGGGCACCTGCCCTCCGTTTCCTGGGTGTACGCGCCCCACGATGCGAGCCTGCTTAAGTTTGTGAGACGACGTTCGGCCTGGCACCATTGAACGCCCGGGATCGCGCGGCCGACGACATGTCGGACTGTTTCGACTTCTCGCGGCCGCCGGCGCCGCCGCCAGTATCACAACTGCGCCTCGGCCGCTAGCCCGGTGTCCGCTTCGTAAACGCCTAGTTACTCGCTTGCTTGTCTGTCCCTTCCATACGGAGTATCCTCGTCCCGGAAATCGGAACGGCGCCGCCGAGGATGCGTCCCTGCTCATCGATGGCCATGTGAAGGCCGTTCGTGAGATTCCCGTCTGGCCCAACGAACACCACCGAGTCGCTCCCGTTCCGAATCACGGTCAACACATCGAGCGATGCTGGGCGCCCAGGAGCATCACGGGGATGCCGCGCAGTCATCTGGAACGCGGCGGCATTGGCGGCATCCACATCATCATGAACGGCGGCCCCGTAGCGGGCGTAGGGGTCACCGCCGCATCCCGTAACTGCCGCGAGCGTCCCGACAAGCGGCACGGTCCAGTGGAGGCTCTTCAAATCAGTTTCTCCTCGCGCAAACATAGCAGCTAGCCAACCACACCGCGCCGCCGTAACGTACCGCGGCGTATGACCGTCCTCCGCCACCGTATGGGTCTCGTCTGCCTCGCCGTGGCTGCCCTGCGCGTGTCGCCCGCGCACCCGCTCGACAACAGCCTCGCTCGCACCCCACCCATGGGCTGGAATACGGACGCGATGGTCGCGAGCGGGATGCGGGACGCCGGCTATCGCTATGTCGTGATCGACGACTGCTGGCAGGTGGCGCGCGACCGCTCCGGCCGTATCGTCGCTGATTCCGCGCGCTTCCCGGGCGGTATCAAGCCGCTCGCCGACTACGTGCACTCGAAGGGGCTCAAGTTCGGGATCTACACGGATGCGGGACGCCAGACGTGCCAGGGCCGGCCCGGCACGTACAGCTTCGAAGAGCTCGACGCTCGCACGTACGCGGAGTGGGGCGTGGACTACGTCAAAGAGGACTGGTGCAACGCCGAGGGGCTCGCTGCGCCCACGCAGTACGCCAAGTTCCGCGACGCCCTTGCGAAGACGGGCCGGCCCATCGTGTTCAGTATCTGCGAGTGGGGCTCAAATCACCCGTGGACTTGGGGCCCTCGGACCGGCAACCTCTGGCGCACTACCGGCGACATCGGCGACTACTGGGCGAGCATGATCAGCAGAGTCGATCTCTCGAGCCAGTATGCGCTCGCCGCGGGTCCCGGCGGCTGGAACGATCCCGACATGCTCGAAGTGGGCAACGGCGGCATGACAGACGACGAGTACCGCGCCCACTTCAGCCTGTGGGCGATCATGGCGGCTCCCCTCATCGCGGGAAACGACGTGCGCACTATGAGCCCGGCGACGCGCGATATCCTCACGAATAAGGAAGTGATCGCGGTCGATCAGGATTCTCTGGGCATACAGGGAATGCTGGTGGAGGAGCCGGGACCTGATGTGCAGATCTGGGTAAAGCCGCTTGCCGACAGCGCGCGCGCCGTGGTCCTCCTGAATCGCTCTGCATTGCAGACCGCAATCACCGCCCCCTGGTGGGCCCTCCACATCCGCGGGCCAGCCCGGGTGCGTGACGTGTGGGCTCACACCGAGCTGGGCACGTTCACCGACCACTTCAGCGCGACCGTCCCGGCACACAGCGTGGTGATGGTGCGGATCACGCGCTCATGAGCACGACAGTCAACCGCCGCGAATTCCTGCAGGCGTCTGCGGGAGTCATGGCGGCCAGCCTCAGTCCAAACGTGTTCAGCCAGCAGCAGAAGCCGTTGCGGCTCGGTTTGATCATCGGCATTGGACGCGATCCTGAGACGGCCATCGCTAAAGTGCACGATCTCGGCCTGCCCACGTGTCAAGTGTACGTCGAAGATTTCGCGCCAGGACTCGCCGCGCGACTCGTGCAGGCCCTCGACAAGCACCACATCGAGGCGACGTCCGTCGTGGTCGGAGGACCGGGTCGCGAAGCGTGGGACTTCTACGATGGGCCGCTAACGATTGGTGTGGTTCCGCGCGACACGCGCGCTGCGCGCATTGCCCGGATGAAGCAAGGGTCAGACTTTGCAAAACAATCCGGCATTTCCGCCGTGCAGAGTCACGCGGGGTTCATTCCAGAGAATCCGA
>QHTW01000073.1 GCA_003220955.1 Gemmatimonadota bacterium
TCGAGGATGGGAGCTATCTCGCCAACCCGACCAACCGCTGCTTCTACTGCAAAACGGAGCTTTGGAGCCGGCTCGTGCCGCTGGCGCAAGAGCGCGGGCTCGCGATCCTCTGCGACGGCACGAACTCCGACGATCTCCATGAGCATCGGCCGGGCAAAGCGGCGGGCGTGAATGCGGGCGTGCGGTCGCCGCTCGCCGAGGTGGGACTTACGAAGGCGGAGATCCGCGCCGCGTCGCGCGAGCTCGGGTTGCCGACGTGGGATGTGCCCGCGGCGCCCTGTCTCTCGAGCCGCGTGCAGTACGGACTCACAATCACGCCGGCGCGCTTACGGCAGGTCGAGCAGGGCGAGGCGTTTCTGCGCGAGCTCGGTGTCAGGGGGGACCTGCGCCTCCGGCATCACGGCGAAATCGCACGCGTCGAAGTCGAGCCGTCCTGGATTCCGTGGATCGAGGCGCGGCGCGCGGCGATCACCGATCATCTCACCGCCCTTGGGTTCGCGCGGGTGGAGATCGACCCACGCGGGTATCGCCGGGGGAGCCTGTTAGAGCGTTCGTCGCCCTGAATTTTCCGCAGGGCGTGCGCCGGGGGCTTTGGGACGCGCTGGCGCCCCTGCGCCAGCGTCACGAGAAACTCCCGGTGAAGTGGGTTCGTCCCGAGAATATTCATCTGAGTCTCAAGTTCCTGGGCGAGGTCGAGGAGACGCGTGAGCCGGAGCTGCGCGCGGCGCTGAAGCAGGCGGCTGGTAGTCGCAGTGAGCCGCGACCCTTCGCGCTGCAGATCACCGGCTTCGGCGTGTTTCCCGACTATCACCGTCCTCATGTCCTGTGGGCGGGCATCACACCGGAGCCGGGCCTCGAGCTGCTGCAGCACGAAGTCGAGCAGGCGTTCGCGCCGCTCGGTTTTCCGACCGAAGCGCGGGCATTTCGCCCGCATGTCACACTGGGGCGCGCGGCGCGCGACGCCCGGCCGAGAGACTTCACTGGACTCGAAGCGATTCTCGCAGGTACCGACTTCGACGCAACCGTCACCGTGGCCGAAGTGGACCTGATGCAGAGCACACTCCAAAAGGATGGCCCGGTGTATCAGGTCAGATACCATGAACGGTTGTCTTAAGGGCGCGCTCAAGCTCGGTTGCGCGATCGCCATCATCGGCGTACTCGCGCTGATCTGGTGGTTCCGCGAACCGATCATGCAAACGGGCGCGCGCTGGTTCGGCCGCTCGACCGCGTTGCCATCGACTGCCGACACGGCGGTGGGCGCGCCGACGCCGAAAGCGACGGCGTCGGGCCAGGCCAAGGTCGGCAATCTCCGGACCAGCGCCGGCCCCGATTCCGTAGTGCTCACGCCGAACGAGATGGCCTCCCTGATCGGTGCCGGAATCGATTGGAACGTGCGGAAAATGTACGACTCGCTGCGGGTCGAGCTCCAGGAAGGCAAGCTGATCCTGCACGCCCGCCTCGAAACGCGCGTGCTCCCGCCGGGGACGCTGGGACCATTTGCCGGCATGTTCGGCGAGCGCGAGCCGCTCCGAATGGCCGGCACGGTCTCGATCGGGAAGCCGGGCACGGCACTCTACGACATCACCGAGATCAGTTTGCGCGGCATCGAGATTCCCGGCCCCTTTGTGAAGCAACTCACCAAGCAGATGGCCGGGGCGTCGACGAGCGGCGCGGTGCCCGTTAAGGTCGATCCGGCGGTGACCGATGTGAAAGTGCACATGACCGGCGTCGTGCTCTACAAGAGACGGAGAGTGGGGCGGGCTCCATGAGTCCCCGGCGCGTCATGATCGTGGATGATGAAAAGGGGATCCGCGAAGCGCTGAAGCAGGTGCTCGAGTACGAGGAGATGGAGGTCCAGGCTTGTGCGTCTGGTCATGAGGCGATCCGCGTCTACCCCGACTTCAAACCGCACCTCGTGTTCCTCGACGTAAAAATGGAAGGGTTGGACGGCCTGGAGACGCTGAAGCGCATCCGGGAGCTCGACGCTCGGGCACAGGTCGTGATGATCTCGGGGCACGGCACTATTCAGACGGCGGTCGAAGCGACGCAGCTGGGCGCCTACGATTTCCTCGAAAAACCGCTCGATACCGACCGCATCCTGCTGACGCTGCGCAACGCGTTGCAGCACGTCGTGCTGGTCAACGAAAACGTCCGCTTGAAACAGGAAGTCCGGGCCCAATACGAGATCGTGGGGTCGAGCAAGGCGATTCGGCAGGTCATCGGCTTGATCGAGAAAGTCGCGCCTACGCCGGCGCGGGTGCTGATCTCGGGCGAGAACGGCACTGGCAAAGAGCTTGTGGCGCGCGCCATCCATGCGCTCAGCCCGCACGCCTCCGGCCCATTCATCGAGGTCAATTGCGCGGCCATCCCCACGGAGCTGATCGAAAGTGAGCTCTTCGGCCACATGAAGGGGAGCTTCACCGGCGCGTTCGCCGACCGCGCCGGCAAGTTCGAGCTCGCCGACGGTGGGACGTTGTTTCTCGACGAAATCGGCGACATGAGTCTCTCGGCGCAGGCCAAGGTGCTGCGCGCGCTCCAGGAAGGCGTGATTTCCCGCGTCGGCTCGGGGAGGGCGCTGCCCGTGGACGTGCGTGTGATCGCGGCGACGAACAAGAACCTGGGCGCGGAAATCGAGCAGGGGCGTTTCCGCGAGGACCTGCTGCACCGGCTCAATGTCATTCCGATCCACGTGCCGCCGTTGCGCGAGCGCCGCGCCGACGTCGCGCAGCTCGTTGCCCACTTCACCGCCGAGCTGACGAAGGAAGGTGTGCCGTCGAAGGAGTTCGAGGCGCCCGCGGTCGAGCGGCTCACCGCGCACGACTGGCCGGGCAACATTCGCGAGCTCAAGAACGCGGTCGAACGCCTGCTCATCCTCGCATCCGGTCCCGCCGTGACGCAAAGCGACGTCGAACGGCTCGTGGGGCAAGAGGAGGGAGGGGGGGGACGAGGGAAGGGGACGGCCGGTGGCGCTGGTGGCGGTGACGCGGCCTGGTTGCGCGCCGCAACGTTCGAAGAATTCAAGCAGTCGGCGGAGCGCGCGTTCCTGCTCGGCAAGTTACAGGAGAACGACTGGAACGTCTCGGAGACCGCGCGCACATTGCAGATGCCGCGCAGCAATCTCTACAAGAAGATCGAGCGCTATGGGCTGTCGCGCGGTGGAGACGGAGGAGTCCAGTGAAGGAGAAGGAGCAGGAGAAGGATCAGAAAGATCGCGATTGGGATCGCGAGATGCGTGAGGTGGACCGGCTGCTCGCGAAGCTGCCGGAGGCCGATCCGACGCTCGGCCGCGGCGTGCCGACGGTGCCGGTCTCGCCGCGTGCCGCGGTCGGCGGCGCCGCAGCCTCGGGAGGTTTCCAGCCCACCGGCCCGGCCCGCGGACGCGCCTGGCTCACCACGTGGATGCGTGTCGGTCTCGGTCTCGCGTTGGGCGTGGGGATGCTCGTGTGGCCGTACACGCACGCGTGCGGCCTCAAGCTCGTGTTCTATCTTATCGGCGCGACGGCGGTGACGGTCGGCGGAGTGTGGAGTGCCCTGACCTCGTGGAAACGGCGGCTCGGCATTGCGCACACACTCTCGATCATTCTGATTATCTGGGGCCTCGGGCTGGCCGGTCGCCAGCTGCTGCCGCGCCTCTACGGGAAGACGCCGATTCCATTCTTCTGTCTTGCACCCTGAGATCCATGCTTCCTGAATTCAAGAATTTCATCGCCGGCGATTGGGTCGTGCCCTCGACGGGCGAATATTTCGAGAATCGTAACCCCGCGGACTGGAACGACATCATCGGCCGGTTCCCGCGCGCGGGGCCGGATGACGTGAAGCGCGCGATCGCGTCGGCCAAACGCGGCTTCGCGGAGTGGTCCAAGACGCCCGCGCCAATTCGCGGGCAGGTGCTGCAGCGCGTCGGCCAGCTGCTCGTGGAACGCAAAGACGCCATCGCGCGCGCGATGACGCGCGAAATGGGCAAGGTGCTCGCCGAGACTGGCGGTGACGTGCAGGAGGGGATCGACACCGCGTTCTACGCCGCCACCGAGGGCCGCCGCCTGTTCGGTCGAGTCGTGCCGTCGGAGCTGCGGAATAAGTGGGCGATGAGTTATCGCCGCCCCATCGGCATCGCGGGGCTCATCACGCCGTTCAACTTCCCGCTCGCGATTCCGACGTGGAAGATGTTTCCGGCGCTGCTGTGCGGAAACGCCGTGATCTTCAAGCCCGCCGAAGACGTGCCGCACACCGCGCACCTGCTCGTCGAAATTCTGCTCGAAGCCGGGTTGCCGCCTGACGTCATCCAGCTGGTCCACGGCCAGGGCTCGGTGGTCGGCCGCGCATTGGTGGAGCATCCCGACGTGCCGGTCATTTCATTCACCGGCTCGACCGAAACGGGGTCCGCGATCGGCGCGACCTGCGGCAAGATGCACAAGCGGCTGTCGCTCGAGATGGGCGGGAAGAACGCGATGATCGTGATGGACGACGCCGACCTGGATCTCGCACTCGACGGCGTGCTGTGGGGTGCCTTCGGGACGACGGGGCAGCGGTGTACGGCGACCAGCCGGCTGATCCTGCACGCCAAGATTCACGACCGGTTCGTCCAGACGCTCACCGACCGTGCCGCGAAGCTGCGCCTCGGTCCCGGCCTCGACGCCAAGACGGAGGTCGGTCCGCTGATTCACGAGGAGGCGCGGCAGAAGGTGGCCGAGTACATCGACATCGCCAAGAAGGAAGGCGCCAGCGTCGCGCTCGGCGGGAAAATTCCGCAAGGGGACAAGCGGCTCGAGTGCGGCTGGTTTTACGAGCCCACGGTGCTCACCGGCGTGAAGCCGGGGATGCGGGTCGAGCAGGAGGAGATCTTTGGTCCGGTCCTCGCCGTCTTAAGGGCCAAGGATCTTCCGAATGCGATCCGGATCAATAACGACGTGAAATACGGGCTCTCGAGCTCCCTCTACACGCGCGACGTCAACGGCGCGTTCCAGGCGATGACCGACCTCGACACCGGCATCACGTACGTCAACGCGCCGACGATCGGCGCCGAGGCGCATTTGCCGTTTGGCGGCGTGAAGCAGACCGGCAACGGGCATCGCGAGGGTGGATGGGAGGTCTACGATTTCTACTCCGAGACGAAGACGATCTACGTCGACTTCTCCGGCCACCTCCAGCGGGCGCAGATCGACACGGAATTCGACCCTTGACGGCAGAGGGACCGGAGGGCTAGAGTACCCTTACAACTGAAGACTCGTGGTCATTTGCCGCGTATTGCCGCCACGTTAAACAAGGTGCTAAAAAGCGAATCGCCCGCGGCTTGCTCGACGGGCGATGATTGTTTTCGGGAATCGCTTTCTCGCGGCGCTTACGCCGGAGGTTGCGATGACCGCCCGCAAAGTCACAGTCGCCACGTTGTCCGCGTTGAAAGCCCGGAACGAGAAGGCCGTGTTTGTCACGGCATACGACTACCCAACGGCGACATTCGCCGATCGCGCGGGTGTCGACATGATGCTCGTCGGCGATTCCGCCGCGATGACGATGCTGGGCCTGCCGAGCACGCTGCAAATCGGACTTGACGAAATGCTGGTCTTCATCAAAGCCGTGACGCGAGCCGCGAAGCACGCCTTCGTCGTGGGCGATTTGGCGTTCCTTTCCTACCAACCCTCCGATGCAACGGCCATTCGGAGTGCAGGTGCCTTCATAGCGGCCGGCTGCGACGCGGTGAAGTGTGAAGGGGGAAGCCGTGTCGCACGCCGCGTCCGCGCGATGGTGGATGCCGGCATCGCGGTGATGGGACACCTGGGCCTCACGCCGCAAAGTATTGGACAGCTCGGCGGCTACCGTGTGCAGGGCAAGTGCCTCGCGGCCGCCGAACGGTTGCTGCGCGATGCCGAAGCGCTCGAGCGCGCGGGCGCCTTCTCGATTCTCCTGGAAGCGGTTCCCGCCGAGACCGCGGCGTTCGTGCGCGAGCGTATCGGGGTGCTCGTGTATGGGATCGGGGCCGGTCCGCACGTGGACGGGCAGCTCGTCATCTCGCATGACCTGCTGGGCAACTTCGTTGGCGAGATCGCCCCGCGGTTCGTGAGGCGGTATGCCGAGGTAGGCGCACAGGTGGAGCGCGCGTTCAGCGAGTACGCGCGTGACGTCCGCGCCGGCGTCTTTCCCGGTCCGGAACATTGCTACCAAATCGACGCGGCCGACGAGGCGCTGATCCGCGCGGCTCGGCAAACGCCGGCACCGGCGATCGGTGCGGGGGCCGCGCGATGACTACCACGGTCGCTCCGCCCGCGCCGTTACGGCCCCGCCCGCAGGTGTGCCGGGCGTGCGGCACGTTACATCAACCAGCTCCCGTGGCGATCTGCGAGCAGTGCCTCGGCCCGCTCGATCCGGTCGTCGATGCCGCGCGGGTGCTCCCCACGCGCGATGCGATCGCCCCCCGTCCCTGGTCGCTCTGGCGCTACCGCGAATGGCTGCCGTTCGACGGGGAGCCCGTGCTGTCGCTCGATACCGGTGGCACGCCGCTCGTCGAGGCGCCCCGACTGGCCGCGCGGCTCGGCGTGGCGCGGGCATGGGTGAAGAACGACGCGGTATCGCATCCGTCGCTGTCGTTCAAAGACCGCGTCGTGGCGACGGCCATCAACGCGGCGGCCGCGTTCGCCCTCGACACGATCGGCTGCGCCTCGACCGGCAATCTGGCGAACGCCGTCGCGGCGCAGGCGGCGCGCGCCGGGCTCAAGGCCTGGATCTTCATTCCCGAGGATCTCGAAGTCGCCAAGATCGTCGGGACCGCGGTGTATGGCGCACGGCTGGTGCGGGTGCGTGGCCACTACGACGACGTGAATCGGCTGTGCGCGCAGGTGGCAGACCTGTTCGGCTGGGGCATCGTGAACGTCAACCTGCGCGGGTATTACGGCGAAGGCTCGAAGACGATGGCGTTCGAGATTGCGGAGCAGCTGGGGTGGCGTCTGCCGACGGCGGTCGTTGCGCCGATGGCGGGCGGCTCGCTCGTCACGAAGCTACGGAAAGGGTTCCGGGAATTCAGCGCGGCGGGGCTGGTGAGCGGCGGCGCGCCCCGGATCTTCGGCGCTCAGGCGGCCGGATGCGCGCCGATCGTGCAGCTGGTGTGCGACAACGCCGACGCGATTACGCCCGTGGTGCCGCGGACGATCGCCCGGTCGATTGCGATCGGAAATCCCGCCGATGGCGTGTTCGCGAAGCGCGCGATTCTCGAATCGGGCGGCTGGGCCGCAGCGGTCTCGGATGCCGAGCTGGTGGCGGGGATCCGGCTGCTGGCGGAAGCGGCGGGCATCTTCACCGAGACGGCTGGAGGCGTCACGGTCGCCGCGGCGCTGGCGCTGGCGGCCGAGGGTCGGTTCTTACCCGATGACGAAGTCGTGTTGTGCATCACGGGGAACGGCCTGAAAACGGTCGATGCCGTGGCGCCAGCGTTGCCCCAGGCGCCCCTCATCGCAGCACGCGTCGCCGAAGTGCGCGCGTTGGTCAAGGCCGCCGAATCATGACCGCGCGCGTTCGCGTGCCCGCGAGCTCGAGCAATCTCGGCGCGGGCTTCGACTGCGTCGGCGTCGCGATCGACCGCTGGCTCGTCGCGTCCGTGACGCTCGACAGGTCGGGTGGGGGGGGCTTCTCGATCCGTCGGCACGGGAAACTGAGCGCCGTCAAGGTTCGGCCCGATCAAGATCTCTTCACTCGGGGGTTCCGCGCCGCATGCGCCGCCGGCGGCGGCGTCACACCCGTGGGCGTGACGATCGACGCCACCTCCGACATTCCGGTCGGTTGTGGTCTCGGCTCCTCAGCGGCGGCAATCGTGGCCGGCGCCCTGCTCGCGGATGCCGCGCTGGGATTGGGTCTGTCGCGCGCTCGGGTCCTGGAGATCGGCACCACGATCGAGGGGCATCCCGACAACATCGCGCCGGCCATCTACGGTGGCGCCGTGTTGAGCGTGCGGACGCCGGCGGGACTCGTGTCGACGTCGCTGAGCGTCGCTGACGGCCTCGAGCTGCTGCTCGTGGTCCCGCCCTTCCCCTCCGATACGAAGGCCGCGCGCGCCGTGCTGCCGAGGACATTGCCACATTGCGACGCGGTATCGGCGGCGAGTCGAGCGGCGGCGCTGGTGCAGGGATTGTCGTCCGGCGACGGCGCGCTGCTCGCCGCGGCGCTCGACGACGTGCTGCATGTGCCGTTCCGGCGCGGGCGGATTCCGGGCTACGATGCGGTCGTCGCAGCGGCGCAAAACGCCGGGGCGTTCGGCGCCACGTTGTCGGGTGCCGGTTCGGCAATCGTTGCAATCGCGCCGCGCGAGCGGTCCGCTGGAGTCGGTGCCGCCATGATCGCGGCGTGGCGCGAAATTGGCATTGAGGCCGAATTGATCAAGTGCGTGAGTACCGTCGCGGGTGCAACGGTCGCGGCCTCCCCGCGTACCGCGCACCACGCACCATTCACGATTCATCCCGTTTCCACGGAGTTATCATGAGCGTTACCCTGCAACTGCCCGCCGTGCTCGCCAAGCTGGCTGACGGCCGGCGTTCTCTCGAAGCCCAAGGTGCGACGTTGGGCGATGTCGTCGCCGACGTCGCAACTCGATTCCCCGGGCTGGCGCCGCGGCTCCGCGATGCCGCCGGCCAGCCCTATCCCTTTGTGACGTTCTACGTGAACGACGACGACGCCAGACTCCAGGGCGGATTTGCGGCGAGCGTGCGGGACGGCGATGAGATCATCATCGTCCCCGCCATCGCAGGAGGTTGAGCGATGACGACACTCGCCCAGGCCGAGCTGGTGCGTTACAGCCGGCACCTCATCCTTCCCGACGTCGGCGTTTCGGGTCAGGAAAAGCTGAAAGCCGCGCGCGTCCTCCTCATCGGAGCGGGCGGGCTTGGATCGCCCGCGGCGCTCTACCTGGCCGCGGCCGGTGTCGGCACACTCGGTCTGGTGGATTTCGACAACGTCGACATCACGAACCTGCAGCGGCAGATCTTGCATGGCACCAAGGACGTCGGCCGGCCCAAGCTGCTGTCGGCGCGTGAGCGCATAGCCGACGTGAATCCGCACGTCCGGCTCGAGACCTACGAGACGGCGCTCACGTCGCAGAATGCGCTCGACATCTTCAGTGGCTACGACATCGTCGTCGACGGGACCGACAACTTCGCGACGCGCTATCTCGTCAATGACGCCTGCGTGTTGCTCGGCAAACCCAACGTGTACGGCAGCATTTTCCGCTTCGAGGGTCAGGCGTCGGTCTTTGCGCTGCCCGACGGTCCGTGCTATCGCTGCCTGTTTCCGGAACCGCCGCCGCCGGGACTGGTGCCGAGCTGCGCGGAGGGCGGTGTGCTGGGCGTGCTGCCGGGTCTTGTGGGGACGATTCAGGCGACGGAGGCGATCAAGCTGATCGTCGGCGTCGGCGAGCCGCTCGCCGGACGGCTCCTGCTCATCGACACGCTCGGGATGCAGTTCCGCACCGTCAACGTTCGGAAGGACCCGGCGTGCCCGGCGTGCGGGACCCACGAGATCCAGGCGCTCATTGATTACGAACAATTCTGTGGTGTGCGGGCGGCGGAAGCGGAGCCGCGCGCGGTCGGTGGGTTCGTCGAGGTCACGCCGCGCGAGCTGCAGAGCCGGCTAGCGCGCGGGGAGGAATTGCAGCTGATCGACGTGCGGGAGCAGTTCGAGTGGGACATCGCACGGATTCCCGGCGCGCGGCTCGTGCCGCTGGCGACATTGCCCGACGTCGTCGAAACGCTTGATCGCGAGCGCGAAATCGTCCTCTACTGCAAAGGCGGGAGTCGCAGTCGGGCGGCAGCATCACACCTCGTCGACGCGGGATTCGCGCGCGTGTCGAATCTCTCGGGCGGGATTCTGCGGTGGCAGACGGAGGTGGATCCGACGTTATCGCGTTATTGAGAGCCTCGCGGCGGCAAAATGGTGACGATAATCGCGCGCCGACGACTAGGGTCAGGGTATGCCGTACGAGTCGGTGGTCGTCGTGCTCGCGACCGGCGGAGCGCCACTCGCCGGTGACGCGCTCGACGCCTTGCCGCAGACGGTCGTCACTTGGTGTCGCATCGAACGGGAGGGTCATGTGGCATGTTTGGCCGCCCGGGTACGTCACCAACACCCGGTGACGGAATTCCGAGTGAGAGTTCGGCAATGGGGTGCCGCTCGCGGATGGGGCGTAACTGTTGCGCCGTGCGGGCCGGCTTGCTAAGATAAGTCACATGCATGACTTGGGGGCTCGCAACCGCGCGAACGGCTCTGACACGCCCCGGGCCCCGGCACCCTTTCCGCAGCAGCCGCGCCGCTCCGTATTAGCCCGATGGTTCGACAGCTGGATGCGATCGCTCGGTATGGCGCTCGTGCTCTTCCTCATCATTCGCACATTCCTCCTCGAAGCATTTCAGATCCCCTCCGGCAGCATGGAACGCACGCTCCTGGCAGGGGATTTTTTGTTTGTGAACAAGGCGGTCTATGGCGCGCAAATTCCGGGCACCTCCGCGCGCTTGCCGGCATTTGAATCGCCGCACCGCGGCGACGTGATCGTATTCGCGTATCCCAAGGACCCGACGATCACGTACGTGAAGCGCGTGATCGGCGTGGGCGACGACGTCGTCGAGATGCGGGAGGGCCAGACCTTGGTGAACGGCCGGGCGATCGAGGAGCCGTACGTGCAACGGATCGATCCGCTGCACGATGGATACGATCCCGACTTCACCTGGCAACGGCAGTTCCTCGTGCAGCGCAACGAAGAGCAGCGGCGCCGCTATCATCCCACGCGCGACACGTGGGGGCCGCTGCTTCGTGCTTGGTGACAATCGCGACAATTCGGCCGATTCCCGCTACTGGGGCTTTGTCGATGCGAGCGCCGTCAAAGGCCGCCCGCTCGTGGTCTATTTCAGTTACGACAGGGCGACGCGCGACGCGCTTCCCTGGCTGACCGATATTCGCTGGAGCCGGCTCGGTTCGCTGATTCATTAGGCAGGTAGCTTCCCCGAGAGGAGTCGCGACCCCATGCAATTGAATACGGCGAAGCGCGCATCATTCGACGAGGGATCCCTGGATCAGTATTTGCGGGAAATCAGCCAGTACCCGCTGATTACGCGAGAGGAAGAGGTCACCCTCGCGCAGCGGATCAAGCAACAGGATCCGGAGGCGCTCGACAAGCTGGTGCGCTCGAACCTGCGTTTCGTCGTGTCCGTCGCCAAGAAATATCAGAATCAAGGTGTCTCGCTCTCCGATCTGATCAACGAGGGCAACCTCGGCTTGATCCGCGCGGCCCACAAGTTCGACGAGACCAAGGGCATCAAGTTCATCT
>QHTW01000210.1 GCA_003220955.1 Gemmatimonadota bacterium
ACCCACGCGCGTGAGATCGGCGTCCTTCATCCGCACGTCGACATCGGCCTGTGCCACCGCGGTGCCGGCGATGCCGGAGCCCATGAAGCCCGAGCCGATGATGCCGAGCCGCTCGACGCGCACCGGCGGCGGCGCGTGGGCGACGCCGGGATCTTTCTTGAGCTGATTGGTCGCGAAAAAGATCTGGACGAGCTTGCGGGAGACGTCGGTCACCGCCAGCTGACCAAACAGCTGCGCTTCGCGCCGCAACCCCTCCTGAAGGCCGTGTCTCAGGCCGTACTCGACCGCTTCGAGCGCGGCGAGCGGCGCGGGATAGTGTCCTCCGGTTCGCTCGAGCACCTGCTTGCGCGCGCTACGATACACGAGGCGTCGGCCAAGGGGATTGCCATCGAGCAGAAATCCCACGACGCCGCCGGGGCGTTTGCGCTTGGGGCGCCAGCCGCCGGCCATCCGCTTCGCCGCGGCAAGCGTGATATCGGCGAGAATCGCTGGGGGCACCAGCTCATCAACCATCCCGAGACGGAACGCCCTCGCGGCGCGCTCGGTCTTGCCGGCGAGAATCATGTCGAGCGCGGCACGCGCGCCGACGAGCCGGGGGAGCCGCTGGCAGCCACCGGCGCCAGGCAGGATGCCGAGCTGCACCTCGGGCAATCCGATCTGCGTCTTGGGATGATCGGTCGCGACGCGGTAATGGCAGGCGAGCGCGAACTCGAATCCGCCGCCAAGACAGGCGCCGTGAATGCCAACCGCGATCGGCTTGGGAAAGCGGGCCACACGGTCCAGCATGTCCTGCCCGTCGGCCGAGAGTCGCTCGGCTTCAGCGGCCGAGCTGAGCGTGAGGAACTCCTCGATATCGGCGCCGGCGATGAAGTTGTCAGCCTTGCCGGAGAAGAACGCCACGGCTTTCACGCTCGGATCGCCGGCCAGCGCCGCGAAGCAAGCGAGGAATTCATCCTTCACGGCGCGCGAGATGACGTTGACGGGTTGGCTTTTGAGATCGAGCACGACGGTCGCGATACCATCCGCGATGCCCCACGTGACGGCAGGCGCGGTCCGCGCGGGCGCGGCGATCGTCGCCATCAGCGCCGCTCCAGTACCATGGCGAATCCCATGCCGCCCTGCGCGCACACGGAGATCAAGCCGAACTGCACGTCACGGCGCCGCATCTCGTTGGACAGCGTGATCACGATCCGGCCGCCGGTGGCGCCGAACGGATGGCCGATCGCGATCGAGCCGCCCATGACATTGATGATGTCCTCGTTGATGTCCCACCCCTTGGCGGCGAATCCCTGGAGGTTCGAGAGCACCTGCGACGCGAATGCCTCGTGCAGCTCGATCAGGCCGAGGTCCTTCCATTGGATGCCCGCGCGCTCGAGCGCGGTCGGGACGGCAAAGATGGGCGCCTGCAAGAGCTGCCAGCCTGGGTCTACAGCCGCAACGGCATACGAGCGAATGTAGGTCAGTGGCTCGTATCCGAGCGCGCGCGCCTTCGCCTCGCTCATCAGCAGCACCGCCGAGGCGCCATCGGTAAGCGGAGAGGAATTGGCAGCCGTGACGCTGCCGTAGCGGCGATCGAACACGGGCTTGAGCTTCGCCATCTGTTCGAGCGACGTGTCGGTTCGGATGCCGTTGTCCTGCCGCACGGTCGTCGCGCCGGGGCGGGTGGGCAGCCACGGCACGATTTCGGCCGTCAGCCGGCCGTCGGCAGTACCTTGCGCGGCCAGCTGGTGGCTGCGCAGCGCCCAGCGGTCCTGCGCGTCACGCGAGATGTGATTCTCCTTCGCCATCTTCTCCGCCGACTGACCCATCGACTCACCAGTCGACGGCTCCGCGATTGCGGGCGCGACCGGCACGAGATCCCTCGGGCGGATCTTGGCAAACGTCTTGATGCGGCCACCGAGGGACTTGGCCTTGCTCGCTTCCACGAGGATATCGGCGAGCCGGCGGGAGGCGAGAATCGGGATATCGGACAACGCTTCGGCACCACCCGCGATGATGACGTCCGCGTTGCCGAGCGCGATCTGATCCTGCCCGGCGCTAATCGCTTGATTTGCCGATGCGCAGGCGCGGTTCAATGAGTATGCCGGGATTTCCTTGGGGAACTGCGGGAGCAGGCTCACTTCGCGCCCCACATTCGGCACCAGCGCCGAGGGCACGACCTGGCCGAAGATGACTTCGTCGACCTCGTGGCCGTCCAGATTGGTGCGCTCGAGCAGCTCGCGGGCCGCGTAACGCGCGAGATCGACGGCGCGCGCGTCTTTCAGCACAGTGCCGGCTTTTGCGAACGGTGTCCGGACGCCGGCGATGACTGCCACGCGACGGCCGTTGAGACCTGGCATTAGATTCTTCCCCTCTTCCTGGGAATCGAAACCTACCACCAGCCCCAAGTGGAGGGGAGTTGGAGCAAACCCGAGCCGCAGCCCTGGCGTCGATGGTGGAAACACCAATGGACGTGCTGATCATCGGTGGCGGCATCACGGGAGCGGGAATCGCGCGAGACGCCGCGTTGCGTGGTTTCCGGACGGCGCTGGTCGATAAGGCTGATTTCGGCGCGGGGACGTCATCACATTCCTCGCGGCTGATCCACGGCGGCATTCGCTACCTCGAACAGGGCGCGTTTCACCTGGTGTTCGAAGCGAGTCACGAACGGCGGGTGCTGCTCACGATCGCGCCACACCTTGTGCGCCCGCTCGCGTTTCTGTTTCCTCTGTATCGCGGCGGGCGACTGCCCGCGTGGAAGCTGCGCGCGGGAATGTGGCTCTACGATCTGCTCTCTTCATTTCGCAACGTGCGGTGGCATCGCTGGCTGCGCGCCAAGCAGGTGCGGCGCGTCGAACCCGGCCTCAGGGATCGCGGCCTGATCGGCGCGGCGCTGTATTACGACGCGCAAACCGACGACGCGCGCCTCGTCATTGCGACCGTGCGCAGTGCAATGCGAGCCGGGGCACTCGCCGCGAATTACGTCGAGACGACCGCTCTGCTCAAGCCCGATGGACGCGTGCGTGGTGCGGTCGTGCGCGACGTGCTCACCGGCCAAACGGCGACCATTCGCGCGAATGTCGTGGTGAACGCGACGGGCCCGTGGTCCGATCAGCTGCGGCGGCTCGACGACCCGCAGGCCGCGCCGATCCTGCGGCTCACCAAGGGTGCGCACGTCACCGTGCCCCGCCGCCGTCTCGCCAATGAGCACGCCGTGACGTTGCTGTCGCCGGTCGACGGCCGGGTCATGTTCGTCCTGCCCTGGGGTGACCTCTCCTACATTGGCACGACCGACACGGACGCAGATGCTTCGCCTGATGGGTTGCGAGTCACAGCCGCCGACGTCACGTACCTGCTCCGCTCCGCCAATGCGGCGTTTCCCCATGCGCACCTCGCACCCAACGACGTGGTCTCGGCATGGGTGGGTCCCTCGCAGGTTTCACGCGAGCATAAGGTATTCGCGAGCGAGCAAGGCCTCATTACGATCGCCGGCGGCAAGCTGACGACATATCGCGTGATGGCCCGCGATGTGGTCGATCGGGTGGCGGCGCGACTGCACGAGCTGGACGGGCGCCCGCTGCCGCCACGCGCACAAACCGACAAGTTGCCGTTACCGGGGGGCGAAGCGGCGGAGCTCGACGTCCTCGGCGAGGCGGCGCGCGCACGCGGCGCCTCCGAAGCCACGGCTCGACACCTGGTCGCGAGCTACGGCAGCGAGGCCGCCGCCGTGCTCAATCTGGTCGACCGCGACCGCCGGCTGGGCGACGCGATCATCGCAGGCCGTCCCGAGATCTGGGCCGAGATCGCATACGCCGTGGAACGTGAGCTGGCGGTTCGCGTGCAGGACGTGCTCGTGCGGCGGCTTCACCTGTTTTACGAAGTCCCCGACCATGCGCAGTCCGCGGTCGCCAAGGTTGCCGCGCGCATGAAACAGCTCCTCGGCTGGGACGATGTGCGGGAAGCCGAGGAGCTGCGGGACTACTTTCAGGTGGTCGAACGAGGCCGGATCAAGGCTTGACCTTGACGCGCGGCCGCACGCGGACGCGGACGTGGTGGTCGTCGTCGTTGTCGTCGATCTGGCGCAGCGCCCATGTCGCTGCGCGGCGCACTGAGCCGACCTCATCTCGCTGAGCCGCCGTCAGTCCGTCCCGGGCACGCGGGCTTTCGATTTCGCCGAGCGCCCACGCCGCCGTCGCGCGCACCTCCTCATCGGTGTCCTTCAGCACCGCCACGAGCGGCTCGACCGCCTGGCCGTCCTCGATTTCGCCCAACGCCCAGGCACTCAGCACCCGCACTTCGGGATCGGAGTCCTTGAGCGCGCCGGCGAGAGCCGGCACCGCGCCGCCGTCTTCGATTTCTCCGAGCGCCCAAATCGCCGTCTTCCGCACGTCGGCGACAGGATCTCGCAGCAATGCTTCGAGCGGCGCGATCCCCTCGACTTTCTCGATTTCGCCCAGTGCCCAGGCAGCCTGCTGGCGAACGCTGGGATCACGGTCTTTGGTCGCGGTGCTCAAGAGCGGGACGGCGGAAGCGTCTTGGATCTCTCCCAGCGCCCACACCGCCACGAGCCGGACCTCCACCACCGGATCGCTGAGCGCGACGCTGAGCGGGCGCACGGCTCGCGCGTCTTCGATTTCGCCCAGAGCCCACGCCGCCGTCCGGCGCACCTCGGGCGCGCGATCACCCAGCGCTCGGGTCAGGGCATCGATGGCAACCTTGTCTTCCATTTCTCCCAGCGCCCACGCGGCGGTCATTCGCACGGCAGGACTGTCGTCGCGGCCCAGGGCATCGCTGAGAGGATTGATGCCACGCAAATCCTCGAGCTCGCCCAGACCGAGTGCACCGGTCTCACGCAGATCCGCGCGCGCGTCGCGCAGGAGCTCGAGAAACAGGTCGTACATCCCGGAGCCGCCGTGGTTGCCGAGAACGCGGGCGGCGATGTTCCGCACGCAGCGATTGTCGTCGCGAATACCGGCGCGGAACGCGCGCAGCACCGCCGGATCCATGGCACGGGTGTTTCCGTGCATGCCGACGTGAATGCCACCCCCACCCCCACCCCCACCACCGGGCATCGGCATGGGTGTCGGCATCGGCTGCGGCATCGGCATACCGGGATCGGCAAACGCGTGGCCCCAAAACCCGCCGTAGTTGGTCAGCGCCTCGCCGGCGAGCGCGCAGACGGTCGAGTCGCTCGTACGGAGCTGGCTCAGGACGCGGGCGACGGTGGCGGAGTCGAGCGGCGGCCGGTTTTGGACGACGAATAGCAGGGAAGCGAGCAGCGGCGCAATCATGAGAAATCCCGGGTGGAGGATACGCCGGTTTGGATAGTGCCGCCCACGAAAGGTTGCCGCCGTCAGAAATGCCGGTATTATCTCGCCCGGTGCGCCCCAGTGCCTCGGCTGTTCTTTGCATCATCTGCATCACTGGTTGCTCCAAGCCTGCCTCGCCCCGGACCACCGTCGTGGCGGACTCGGTCATTCCGGGCGGTCCCTATGGCGACGCCGTACGGCGCGGGAGAGCGCTCGTCACAGCGACGCGGGACAGCCTGCCCACCCATGTGGGGAATAAGCTGCGCTGCACGAGCTGCCATCTCGACGCCGGACGCCGCGAGAGCGGGACGTGGATCGGCGTATTCGCGCGTTATCCGCAGTATCGCGCCCGCAGCGGCACGGTCGAGACGATCGAGTACCGCGTCAACGACTGTTTTCGCCGCAGCATGAACGGGTCGGCGCTCGACCCCGCGAGCGCCGACATGCGGGACATCGTCACCTATCTGGCATTTTTGTCTCACGGCATCGATGTGGCGCCGCCGCTGCCGGGGAATCGTCTACAACAGTGGGCGGCGTTTACTGCGGATACGGCGGCCGGCGCGCGCGTCTACTCGGCATCCTGCGCGAAGTGTCACGGAGCCGCGGGAGAGGGAACGGCCGTAGCTCCACCGGTGTGGGGTTCCGAGTCGTACAACATCGGCGCCGGCATGTCGCGCGTCCGTGCCGCCGCCGAATTCATCAGGCACAACATGCCGTTCGATGCACCTGGCACGCTGTCCGACAGCCAGGCGTTCAATGTCGCCGCGTACGTCAACGCCCATCCTCGACCCGACTTTCGCGGGAAGGAGAACGATTGGCCCCACGGTGATCCACCACCCGATGTCGCGTATTCAACGCGGTCTCACCACTGAGGAGGCTTCGCATGTACAGGCGTGGATTTCTAGGTCGTCTTGCCGCCACCGCGGCCGCTGGAGTCGCAGGGCTGACACCGCTTCGACTCGAGGCGCAGCCGGCACGTCCCGATGCCGTTCTGGGAGCAGACCCGTCGTTCGAGACGTGGCTCAATCGCATCAACGGGAAGCATAAGATGATCTTCGACGCGCCGGAGGTG
>QHTW01000003.1:0-475 GCA_003220955.1 Gemmatimonadota bacterium
AGGCGATGATGCTCACGGTCCTGTTCAACGGCCGGGTGTCGATGATCGGCGCGATGATCGTATCGGCGGTGATCGGCACGCAGCCGGTGTTCCACGACACGCCGGCGCTGTTCATGTGCCTGCTGGGCGGCGTCACCGCGGCGCTGTCGGTGCGCTCCCTGCGGCGGCGCAGCCACCTCTACACGGCGGTGCTCATCGTCGGCGCGGGATACCTCGCGGGCGCCATCGCGCTGGGACTCGCGGGCAGCTGGCGCATCGGCGAGATCGGCACGACGTCGGTGTTCGGCATTGCCAACGGGCTGGTGAGCGGCGCGCTCACGATCCTGCTGCTGCCGTTGGCGGAGAGCTTCACGAGTGCTACGACCGACCTGACGCTGCTGGAGCTTTCGGATCCGAGCCGCCCGCTGCTGCGGCGCCTGTCGCTCGAAGCGCCGGGCACCTACGCCCACAGCGTGGCGATGGCGAACCTCGTCGA
>QHTW01000003.1:515-1065 GCA_003220955.1 Gemmatimonadota bacterium
CTACTGGGACGCGTCGGGTGCTACTACCACGACGTGGGCAAGCTCGGCAATCCGTTGTACTTCGTGGAGAACCAGACGCGCGGCGGCAATCCGCATGACAAGATTCCGCCGTCGCAATCGGCGGAGATCATCAAGCGGCACGTCACCGACGGCCTCGCGCTCGCCGAAGAGGCGCGGCTCCCCGCGGTGGTCGCGGCGTTCATTCCCGAGCACCACGGCACGAGCGAGATCACGTACTTCTACGACCGCGCCAAGAAGGCGGACCCGGCGGCGCGCCGGGAAGATTATCGGTATCCCGGGCCGCGGCCGCGTTCCGTGGAAACCGCCGTCGCCATGCTGGCCGACTCGGTCGAAGCCGCGTTGCGCGTGCTGGAGGATCTCACGCCGCAGAAGATCGAGGAAGCGATCAACCACATCGCCCGGACCAAGCTGAGCTCCGGCCAACTGGATGAGGCGCCGCTCACGCTGCAGCAGATCGACGTCGTGAAGGCGGAATTCATCCGTGTCCTGTCCGGGATGTACCACAACCGCATCGACTACCCCGAGTCCA
>QHTW01000003.1:1328-3096 GCA_003220955.1 Gemmatimonadota bacterium
GATCTGCGCACCGAGCTGCTGCGCCTCGCCGTCCACGGCACCCTCCACGTGCTCGGCTACGACCATCCCGAAGGGCCGGGACGCACGCGCTCGGCGATGTGGCGGCGGCAGGAACGCTACGTGCGGCGGCTGACGCAGGGCGGCGGGCGATGACCTTCGGCGCCGAAGCGCTCTCCTGGTTGGGGGTCGCCGCCGCGATCGTGGCGGTGGTGTGGGCGGGCCTGCTCGCGTTGGGCGAAGAGGCTGCCGTGGGAGAGATGCTCCATACGCTGGGCGACGCCCCGCCGACGGCGGTGCGGGGCCGAGTGCCGCTGCACCGCGCCCTGCACGTGGCGCGGCTCGCGCTGCTGGTGCTCGGCGCGGTGGCCGCCGCGCATGCGCTGGGCTGGTGGGAGCGGCCGTGGGCCGGCGGGGTGGGCGTGCTGCTGGTCGCCGCGGGATTGCTGTTCGTCGTCGGCGACGCGTTGCCGCGCAGCGTGGCGCGCATCGCGCCGGAGCTGTCGGACGCGGCCCTCCCGCTCACCCGCCGGACACTCGCGCCCTTTGGCCCGCTGCTCTGGCTGCTCGCGTGGGCGGACCGCGGCCTGCATGCGGTCGTACACACGCCGCGCCCGCTGCAACCCGATCTCGGCATCGCGCAGCGCGACATGCTGCTGGGCGTCTTCACGCTCGCGGACACCACGGTCGACGAAGTGATGACGCCACGCCTCGACATGACCGGCGTCGATATCTCCGCATCCACTGCCGAAGTGCTGGACGCCTTGCGCCAGAGCCAGCACAGCCGGTTGCCGGTCGTGGACGGCACTCCCGACAACGTTGCGGGGGTGGTGTTCGCGAAGGATCTCGCGCCCATCGCGATGGGCCTCGCCGAGCCCGGCATGCGCTGGCATCGCTCGTGCGGCCGGCCGCGTTCGTTCCCGAGACGAAGACCCTCGATAATCAGCTACGCGACTTTCAGGGCACGCCCGCGCACATCGCGATCGTCGTCGATGAGTTCGGCGGGACCTCCGGGCTCATCACCCGCGAAGACATCCTCGAGGAGATCGTGGGCGAGATCCGCGACGAACACGACACAGAGACCGCGCCGGCAATCCGGCAGGATGGAAGTCGGCTCTGGGTGGACGGGCGGACCAGCCTCGATGAGCTGTCCGCCGCGCTTGGCACGACGATCGCCCACGCCGAGGTCTCCACGGTTGGCGGGCTCGTCTATTCGGTCCTCGGGCGCGTGCCCCGGCCCGGCGACGAGCTGACGCTCGACGGTTATCGCGTGGTGGTAGAGCGGGTGGAGCAGCGTCGCGTCACGCAGGTCTCCTTCGAAAAGCAATGAGCGTCGCGCTCGTCGTGCTGCTCATCGGGCTCATCCTCGCCGGTGTATCGGCGGCGGTCGGCGTCGCGGCCGCGACCGTCAGCCAACATGAGCTGACTCGCTGGGTGGCCTACAAGTTGCGAGGCTCGCCCGCGACGGCAGGCGTCCTCCAAAACCCCGGGCGCACCATTGCCGCGGCGAATATGCTCACCACGCTCGGCGTCCTCCTCGCGGCGGGCGCGATGCCCGCGTTGCTCGCGGCGACAACGCCGACGTTTTTGGGGATATTCACGATCACCGTCGGGGTGCCGCTCGTCATCAGCGCGGCCTATCTCGTGCCGCGCGTCGTGGGCCGCCGTTGGGCCGAAGGACTCGTCGGGCGGGCGGTGCCGTGGATGGACCGGCTGGGTGTGGCGCTGTCACCGTTCATTCCACGTCGCGAGCGTTCGACGCGGACGACCC
>QHTW01000003.1:3123-6353 GCA_003220955.1 Gemmatimonadota bacterium
GGCATTCTCGGATCGCCCGCTGCGCGAGCTGATGACTCCGCGCACGGCGATCGTCGCGTTCCCGGAAGGGATCCTGACCGCCGAAGCCGCCCATGTCCTCCAGCAGTCGGGATACAGTCGCTATCCGGTCTATCGAGGCTCGCTCGACGAAGTGGTGGGCGTCGCGCACACCCTGGATCTCCTGGACCGCCAGCCAGAGGATCCGATTCAGGTGCGCCCGCCGCTGACCGTTCCCGGCACGATGCGCGCCGCAGACCTGATGCTCGAAATGCAGCGTGGTGGGCAGCACCTCGCGGTGGTCTTGGACGAGTTCGGTGGGACCGCCGGACTCGTCACGTTCGAGGATCTGCTCAACGACCTGGTGAGCGAGCTGTTCGAGCCAGCGTTGCGGGCCCCGGATGTCACCCGCGTCGTCGAGGTCGAAGGGAACCTGCCGGTGGCCGAGCTCGCGGAGAAGCTCGGCGTGCAGTTGGGCGGGGGGGGGAAGACCCAGTCCGTGGGCGGATTGCTGATTCAAGCGCTGGGCCGGATTCCTCGCCCGGGCGAGCGATTCACGCTGAAGGGTCTCGAGTTCGACATCCTCGCCGCCGGTGCGACGCGTGTGGAGCGAGTGGCGGTACGACCTGGACCGACCCGCGTGCAACCACTCGACCGCCCGGAGTAACCAGTGCCCACCAAGCGCGCCATTACCTATCTCAGCGTTGCCGAGGAATGGCCGACGCTATCGTCGGCGGAGCGCGCGCGCCGGCTCCAGCGCCTCCCGCATGAGGCAGGACACGAGTTCTTTTTCGACTTAGGCGCCGCTGACCAGACCGGCCTGTTGCTCGCCCTGCCGCCTGGCGAGCGCCGCCATTGGATTCGGCTCCTTGCCCCCGATGACGTCGCCGACGTCATCCAAGCAGCACCCGACGATCAACGGGGCGGGTTACTGTCGCTGCTCGACGAGCCGACGCGCGCCGAAGTCGCCGCTCTCCTCGCGTACGCTGAGGATGAGGCCGGCGGCCTCATGAATCCGCGATACATGCGGGTGCGACCTGACATGACGGTGGCGGAGGCCTTGGGATACTTCCGGCGCCAGGCGCAGGAACGGGCTGGTCGAGACATTCCGACGTACGCCTACATTCTCGACAGCCAGGGGAAGCTCAGCGGCCAGATCACGCTGACCGACCTGATTGCCGGGGACCCGGCGGCGAATGTCGGGCAGCTCATGCGCACCAACATCATCACCATCCCCGAAGAGGCCGATCAGGAAACGGTGGCTCGCCTCTTCGCCGAGCACGGTCTCGGCGCCGCTCCCGTCGTCGACGCGACGGGCCGGATGAAGGGTGTCGTCACGGCTGATGACGTCGTCGCGGTCGTCGAAGAGGAGGCGACAGAGGACATCCAGAAACTCGGCGGCTCCGAAGCCCTCGATGCACCCTACCTCAAGATCGCGTTCGGTCGCATGGTGCGGAAACGCGCGGGGTGGCTCTCCGCGCTGTTCTTGGGCGAAATGCTCACCGCGACGGCGATGGCGTTCTTCGAGGAGGAGATCGCCAAGGCCGTCATCCTCGCGTTGTTCGTCCCGCTGATCATCTCCAGCGGCGGCAATTCCGGCTCTCAGGCGACGACGCTCGTGATCCGCGCGATGGCACTGGGCGAAGTCAAATTGCGCGACGGGTGGCGAGTGATCCGGCGCGAATTCGCGGCCGGGGTGGTGCTCGGAACGGTCCTGGGCACCATTGGCTTCTTACGCATCACCTTGTGGCACGCGATCACCGGCATCTATGGTGAGCATTACATGCTCGTGGCGCTCACCGTGTTTGGGAGTCTGATCGGCGTCGTGACGTTCGGCACGATGGCCGGATCGCTCTTGCCCTTCATTCTGCGGCGGCTCGGGTTCGACCCCGCCAGTGCGTCGGCGCCGTTCGTGGCGACGCTCGTCGACGTCACGGGGTTGGTCATCTACTTCACCGTGGCGTCCGTGATTCTGCGTGGAACCCTCCTGTGACGGCCACGCCGCCGTTATCCTTAGAGCATATGCGACTCGATGCAGTGCTCGAAGGCCTGGCGCGCGGCGATACCGCGGCACTCGCGCGCGCCATCAGCCTGGTCGAGAACCAGCGCGAAGGGTTCGAGCGCGTGTTGTCGGAAATCCATAAGCGGATCGGCAAGCACACCACCCAACGCATCGGCATCACCGGACCGCCCGGGGCCGGCAAGAGCACCTTGACCGAGCAGCTGGTTCGCGTCTACCGCGAGCGGGGGCTCAAGGTCGCCGTGATCGCCGTCGACCCCACCAGTCCCTTTACCGGCGGCGCGCTGCTCGGCGACCGGATTCGCATGGAGGCGGTGAGCCTCGATCCCGAGGTTTTCATCCGGTCCATGGCCACGCGCGGCGCGCAAGGTGGTCTCGCGACCACGACCGAAGAAGTCGCCGACGTGCTCGAGGCGTTTGGATTCGATCGTATCCTGATCGAGACGGTCGGCGTGGGTCAAACCGAGCTCGACGTCGCGGCGACGGCCGAAACGACAGTGCTGGTGCTCGTGCCCGAGTCCGGCGACGGCATCCAGACCCTCAAGGCCGGCGTCATGGAGATCGCCGAGCTGTACGTGATCAACAAGAGCGACCGGCCGGGGGCGGACAAGCTGAAGCATGAAGTGGAAGTGATGCTGGGGATACGCCGCGGGAATGCGTTTGCGCATGTGCGGCCTCATCACGGAAGGTTGGAAGGTGAGAAGGTTGGACGGAAAAAGCTTCCAACCGTCCAACATTCCAACGATTGGGAGGCCCCGGTGCTGACTACGGTCGCCTCAAAAGGCGACGGGATCGCAGACCTCATCGCCGCACTCGACCAGCACCACGAGTTCCTCGCGCGCACGGGGAAGCTGGTCGAGCGACGGAAGCGCAGGCTCGCGGCCCGCACGCGCGCGGTTGTGAATCGGGCGATCCGCCAATGGGTATGGGATGAGACACAGGCCGAAGATCTCCTCGCCCGGCGTCTCGATGACGTGGCCGCCGGAACGCGTACGCCGTACGAAGTCGCCGCGGAGGTCCTCGCCCAGGTGAGGAACGGGACATGACCATGCAGAAGAAGCCGGTGTACACGCCCACCGACCTGAACAGGCTCGACGCCGAGCGCCAGCTGGGCCGCCCGGGCGAGTACCCGTTTGCGCGCGGGATTCATCCCACGATGTACCGCGGCAAGCTGTGGACGATGCGCCAGTTTGCCGGCTTCGGCAGCGCGGCC
>QHTW01000004.1 GCA_003220955.1 Gemmatimonadota bacterium
GTTCGGGGGTCATTTTCTCCTGATAGGGGCGCGCTGTCGTGAGGGCGTCGTACACCTCGGCAGCCGCGATTATCCTCCCGCCCAGCGGCACCTCTTCGCCGCGCAGGCCGTCGGGGTAACCGGTGCCGTCATAGCGCTCATGGTGGCTCTTCACCATCGCGACGATGTCACCGAGGTGCACCAGTGGCGCGAGAATCTGGGCGCCGATAATCACATGCTGTTTCACATGCTCAAACTCTTCCGCGGTCAGCGGCCCTTCCTTATTAACCACCGCGTCGCGTGTTCCGATCTTCCCGAGATCGTGCAGGCGGCCGGCCACCCGAACGCGATCGACGACCTCTTCACCCAGTGCCAGCTCGGTCGCGATGTTCGCCGAGAGATCGGCGACTCGCGCGGAGTGGCCGCGCAGATACGGATCCTTCGCCTCGAGCGCATTGACGAGCGCCTCGAGTGTCGCGGTGGAAATCCGCTCCATCCGGTGCTGCTGGCGCTGGAGCTCTGCGGTCCGGGTGGTCACTTCCTCTTTCAGCCATTGATTCAGATGCCGGCTCTCGAGCTGCATCTCGCGGCGCTTCAGCGCGCGCTGGACCGCGCGACCGAGGTCGGCCAGCTCGATCGGTTTGGTGAGATAGTCCATTGCCCCGCGCTGCATGCAGAGTGCGGCGCTGGTCGCGTCGTTGACGGCCGTGAGCATCAGGATGGCGAGGTCGGGCTCGATCTCGAGCGCCTGGGGCACGAGGTCCACGCCGCTCGTCCCGGGCATGCGGATATCGGACAGCATCAACGCCACCTTGTGGAGGCGCAGCTGCTCTAGCGCTTCGTCCGCCGAGCTCGCCGCAAACACCTCGAACTGCTGCTGCTTCAGGTATTTCCGCAGCGCGTTCCGGATCGGCTCTTCGTCATCGACCACGAGAACCGTGACGATGCCGGCATGAGCGGTCAACCCGATGCTCCTTGTAAAGCCAAGGCCAAACTAGGAATCGGCTGCGATGAACGCCAGAGCTACGCGGGCGGGAATGAGCTTGGCGGCATATGCTTGGCTGAGTAGCTCGGTGACGGCGCGTCGTCCAGTCGAGCCGTAATCAACCGTGTAGGCGTTCACGTACATGCCGACAAACCGGTCGGTGCGCGCGGTGTCGAGCCCGCGGCTGAACCCCTGCGCGTGCGCCAGCGCCTCGGCCCGATGGGCGAGACCGTACTCGATACTGGCTTTCAGATCGCGCGCGATCGCCCGCGTGAGCTCGTCGCCGAGGTCGCGCCGAACAACATTGCCGCCGAGCGGCAACGGAAGCTGGGTCTGTTGGTACCACCACTCGCCCATGTCGGCCCAGAGATGCAAACCGCGGTCGGCAAAGGTCAGTTGGCCCTCGTGAATGAGCAGGCCCGCATCGGCGTTTCCCGCGGCAACGAAATCCTCGATCTGGTCGAACGGGACGACGACGTGACGGGCCGCCGGTTGGTAGAGCCGCAGCGTTAGAAATGCCGTCGTCAGCTCGCCAGGCACCGCGACCAGCCGCCCGGCGAGCGCCGCACGCGGATCGCCCGGCGCCGCGTCGCGGGCGACGATGCGTGGCCCGTACCGATCGCCGATGCTTGCCCCATGCGCGAGCAGCGCGTAGCGGTCCGCGAGGTACGCGTACGCGTGCAGCGAAACCGCGGTGACTTCGAGCTCCCCCGCCAGCGCACGGCGATTGAGGCTCTCGATGTCTCCGAGCTCGTGCACGTACCGGCGGCAGCCCGTGTCGATCTTTCCCGCCGCCATCGCCCAGAACATGAACGCGTCATCGGCATCGGGGCTGTGCGCGACATGAATCGTCCGCGACATGGTCGCCGTCATGACGTGCCGCCTTTGCCCCGCGCCTGCCGTTCGGCTTCGTCGTGGAAACTCTTCAGGGCGTCCTGATGCGCGTCCGGGCCGTACTCGGGCCGCTTGCGCGCGAGCTCGGCGGCCTCGTTTCTGAGGAAATCGTCATAGGCGCGCCGTTCCTCGCGGGCATTCCGCAGCGATTGGTAGGCGTGGGCGCGCAGCACAAAGATGAAGAGGTGGGTGGGAATCGACTGCCGGATCGTGTCCGCCTGCGCGAGTGCCGCATTGGCGTCCCCGCCCGCGAGCTCCAACAGGCCCACGTGGTAGCGGGCGTCGGCGTCCAGAGTCGGGAGCTGCGCGTACGCGCCCAACGCCATGGGCAGGAAGAACTGCACGCTGTCGTCTTTACCGGCCTCGGCCAACGTCATGACGCGGTTGAACAAGCGATTGGCGCGCTCCTCCGGAGACATCTGTGAGATGTCGGGCGGCCGACCGCTCCCGCCGCCGGCAGCTCTGTTGGCAAAGGGGGCGACGGCCTGGTCGCTGCGCGCCGGCGCGCTTGTGGCGCGCATGGCAACGACGGTAACGAGCGCTCCCAGCGCCGCGCCGGCGAGCGCCCAGGGGAAGCTGGCCCGCCACCCGGTCACTCCCTTCGTTGCGGCGGCGGCGCCGCACTTGTGACAGAATTTGGCGCCAGCCGATAACTGCGCGCCGCAGGCATGACATGTCATAGGAGGAGAATGTAACCCGGCCTAGCGAGGCACAGGAAAGCCGGTAGAGTAGGCGCATGGCGGCAACCGAATACGGCAAGCACATGGGCGAGCTGAAGCGCGGCGAGCAGCGCTGGGACGTGTATCTCGAGGGGCAGCCCGATGCGGCACTCGGCGCCGTGCGCGGGCGCATTCACTTCGTCAGCGGGGGAGGACAGCTGCACAAGGTGACGGGGTGGATCTTCCTCGAATGGAAGGAGAAGGATATGCAGGAGCGATTCGGGGAGTTTTCCGCGGTGGAGCTGCTGCACTTCGTGGAGGCTCTGTAACGCAAATGCGGCATTCTTGAGCGAACAGTTCGCACATTTCCACACTATAAGCAGTACTTCACCCCATTTTTTTGCAGTTCGTGCAGCGATTTCTTGACACCTCCCTACGGCCCCTCTAGCTTCCGTTATGGCCCGCCGCTTGCGAAAGCGTTCATCGACTCGGGAAGGAGCCCACTCAATGACAGCAACGTTGGAACCAACCGCCGCCACCGGCGGGAAAGCGTCGACTGGCACATCGCCCGCCGACGTCATCCGCCGCGCCAAGGAGGCGGGGGTGCAGATCGTGGACGTGCGGTTCACGGATCTGCCCGGCACTTGGCAGCATTTCTCGATTCCGTTGAAGGAGCTCGAGGAAGACACGTTTACGGACGGCCTGGGGTTTGACGGCTCGTCGATCCGCGGCTTTCAGGCGATCAACGAGAGCGACATGCTGCTCATGCCGGATCCGTCCAGCGCCTTCGTCGATCCGTGCCTGCAAGTGCCGACGCTCTCGCTTACGTGCGATGTCGTGGATCCAATCACGCGCGAGCCGTACTCGCGCGATCCGCGGTATGTGGCGCGCAAAGCCGAAGCCTTTCTGAAGAAGAGCGGCGTCGCGACGACGGCGTACTTCGGGCCCGAGGCGGAGTTCTACATCTTCAACTCCGTGCGCTTCGATCAGAACGCGCACGAAGCATCTGGAACAGCGGCACGAACGGCACGGCCAATCTCGGCCACCGGCCGCGCCATAAAGAAGGCTACTTCCCCGTGCCGCCGACCGATCGGCTGCAGGACCTGCGCTCCAAGATCATGCTGGCGATGATCGCGTCGGGGATCGAGGTGGAAGTCCACCACCACGAGGTGGGGACCGCGGGGCAGACCGAGATCGACATGCGCTACAGCACCCTGACCCGCATGGCCGACCAGGTCATGATGTACAAGTACATCGTCAAGAATGTGTGCGCGGCGAACGGCTACACGGCGACGTTCATGCCGAAGCCGATGTTCGGCGACAACGGCTCCGGCATGCATGTGCACATGAGTCTCTGGAACGGCACGAACAACCTGTTCTTCGAAAAGAACGGCTACGCCCTGATCTCCGATTCGGCGCGGTGGTACATCGGCGGGCTGATCAAGCACGCTGCGGCGCTGCTCGCCTTTGCGGCCCCGACGACGAACAGCTACCGCCGGCTGGTGCCGGGCTATGAGGCGCCGATCAACCTGATCTACTCGCAGCGCAACCGCTCGGCGATCTGCCGCATCCCGATGTATTCGACGTCGCCGAAGGCCAAGCGGCTCGAGTTCCGGGCGCCGGATCCGTCGGCGAACCCGTACCTCACGTTCGCGGCGCTGCTCATGGCCGGTCTCGACGGGATCAAGAACAAGATCGAGCCGCCGAAGCCGATGGATGTCGACCTGTACGAGCTCGAGCCAGAGGAGCGGAAGCATGTAAAAAACACGCCGGGCAGCTTGCAGGAATCATTGGCGGCACTACAAGCCGACCACGCGTTCCTGCTCGACGGCGGCGTCTTTACGCAGGACCTGATCGACACCTGGCTTGCGATGAAGAAGGTGAAGGACGTCGACGCGGTGGCACTGAGGCCGCATCCCTACGAGTTCTTCCTGTACTACGACGCTTGAACTAAAGGCAGACGGTTAGACGGTTAGGCGGTTAGGAGCGCGCTGCTTCTAACCGCCTAACCGTCTAACCGCCTAACCGTCCATGACAACCAAACGCGAAATCCTCGACGTTGCCAAAAAGCAGGACGTAAGCTCGCTCAGGCTCCAGTTCACCGACATCCTCGGCGTCAACAAGAATGTCGAGGTGCCCCAGAGCCAGTTCGAAAAGGCGCTTGAGGGCGACATCATGTTCGACGGTTCTTCGATCGAAGGCTTCGTCCGGATCGAGGAATCGGACATGGTGCTGCGGCC
>QHTW01000005.1:0-568 GCA_003220955.1 Gemmatimonadota bacterium
CCGGAATTGCGGCAGGAATCCCTGCGGATAGAACTGCGGCCAGTTCTTGTTGCTGTCGAAATAGCGCCAGAAGCCGTTGCCCGTGCCGGTGCGATGGCTGTAGCCACCAAATGCATAGACTTCGCTCGTGCCTCCCGGATTGAGCGGCATCCGGAAGTTCGCGAACGTCATCCCGTCCTCCTCCAGTCCGTCGCCCCAGTGATAATTCGGTTGGGGCAGCACATTGCGTTTCTGGATGATCTGACCGGTGTTCGGATCGATGAGATCGTTCACACCTTTTGTGTCGACCAGGAACGAATCCGGCCAGGCGCGGTTGGTCTTGTCGCGATGGAGATATTCGCCGAACACGGCGAGGGAGCCGCGGCCCAGCTGAATGCCCCAGCCGCCGTTCAGATCCCCCGTGGTCCCGTCGACCGGATACCCCTTCGAGTTGTACTGGCCGACGTCGGCGTTGATGAACGGGGAGAAGCCGCCCTCCTTCAGCACGACGTTTACCACGCCGGCAATCGCGTCGGAGCCGTACTGCGCCGACGCACCGTCCCGCAGCACCTCGATGCGATCGATCGCC
>QHTW01000005.1:619-1260 GCA_003220955.1 Gemmatimonadota bacterium
CACCGCCATTTGATGGCGGCGCCAGCCGTTGACCAGCACCAGCGTGTGATCGGGACTGAGACCCCGCAGCGTGAACGGCCGCGCGATGTCGTTCGCGTCGGTCACGCTCTGCCGCGGGAAATTGACCGACGGCGCGAGCGCCTGGAGGATCTGACTCGTCTCGTGCGTGCCTTGCAGCGCAATGTCCTCGGATGTGAACACGTCCACCGGCACCGCGAGCTGCTCCGCCGCGGTATGCCGCGCGCGGGACCCGACGACCACGTCGACCGGGGAGAGGCTGATCGCCTGCGCGGCCAGCGTGAAGTCCTGGGTGACCGGCGACTGGCCGACGGTCACCTTCACCGACTGCGGCACGTAGCCGAGCAGCCGAACGCGCAGCGTGTAGGTGCCGGCCGCGACACCGCGAATCTCGTAGCGCCCCTGTTCGTCGCTCGTCGCGCGCAGGCCCGCGGCCTCCGCCGAGATCGTGGCCCGCGCGAGCGGCGCTCCGGAGGCGTCTGCCACGCGCCCACGAATCGATCCGTTCTGTCCCAGCAGCGTCGCCGGAAGCAAGGCCAGCATGAGAACGAGTAAACTCTCGACACGTCGCATATTCATGCCTTTCGGGATGGGATCGTTCGCCCTAGTGCTACCGCGCTCCG
>QHTW01000005.1:1288-2185 GCA_003220955.1 Gemmatimonadota bacterium
GATGCGCGTTCCAGGGGTCGCCTTCGGAAAACGCCATTACGTGCACCATCCACCCGAACAGGCGCGGGTGAAACCGCCCGCCGACCGCCTCGCAGGCTTCCGCCGTCGCGATCGGCGATTTTGGCCCGAATACCGGCTGGCCATCCTTGGTCTCGCGCCAGCGGCGACGCGCGTCCGCGAGTGGCGGCAGGCACCAGTTGATGTGCTGGTGCCACCGACGCGGTGGCAGCCGGCGGCCAGCACATATAGTAGAAGGACCACTCCTCGCATTACCACCACTATAGATTCCCCCGGGAGCCTTTGCGAGGGAGGATTTATGCGCCGTTTCGCTTTGCTGTGCTTCGTGATTACTGCTCCCCTTGCCGTCGCCGCGCAGCGACCCGCTGCGCCCCAACCCCCCCAGCCCGCCCCATCAGTCCCCGCGGCGCCGCATGACAGCGTTCGGGGTGCGATTCGCGCCATTGACGTTCGCGCCCGCACGGTCGAAGTCACGACCGGGGTCGGTTATGCCTTGCGCGTCGTGGTCTTGCAGGTGCCCGCCAGCGTGCCGATTACCGCTGCCGTAGCGGGTCAGCGCCAGCCCATCGGGCTGGCAGCCCTGAAGCTCGGCGACGTCGTTCGCGCCAGCTTCGGTGGGCAGCGCGCTCCCTTTGTCGCCTACACGATCGAGCGGATCGGCCGTGTGGAAACCGGCGTGGAGTCGACCCCATGACGCACCGCCGCGTGATCATCGGCGCGATCGCGCTGGCCGCGGCCGCCGCATGCAAGCGGCCGCAGCCCGGTGACCCGGTGCGCGGGCTGTCCGCGGCGGAGCGAGCGCGATTCGACAGTGGGCGCGCCGTGTTCGACAGCACCTTTACGCCCGCAGTCGGACTGGGCCCGCTGTTCAATGCCAGT
>QHTW01000005.1:2229-5765 GCA_003220955.1 Gemmatimonadota bacterium
GGCGTCGGCGACGAGGTCGAGCGGCATGCCGCCGTCTTCCATCCTGAGCGCATTGGGGCCGTCTGCGACCAGCTGGCCGCGCAGGGCGGACCGGTGTTTCAGGACAGCGTGACTCCCGCGCTCCACGCAGCGCTCGGCATCGACCGCGAACCGCTGCCGGCCGGCGTTACGACCGTCGCGGCGCGGACCACGCCCGAAATCTTCGGGTTCGGTTTCCTCGACGCGATCCCCGACTCCGTCATCCTGTCGTACGCCGATCCAGACGATCGCGATCATGATGGCATTTCGGGCCGTCCCAATCGCTTCGTCGACGGGCGGCTGGGGCGCTTTGGGCGGAAGGCGTTCGTGCCCACGCTGCGTGAGTTCAACGACGCAGCATTTCAGGTCGAGATCGGAATCACGAATCCATCGGTGCCCCTGGAAGGGACGGTGACGGGCCAGCCATTGCCCCCGGGTACGGACCCCGCTCCCGACCCTGAACTGAATGCGCACGGCTTGGAACTGACGGACGCATTCGTGCGCCTGCTGGCGCCGCCGGCGCCGCTGAAACAGTCGCGCGAGGCTCGGCACGGCCGGGACGTATTCACTCAGGTCAAATGCGCCGGCTGTCACATCCCCGCGCTCCGCACGGGAGATAGCCCGATCGAGGCGCTGCGTTACAAGGACGTGGCGGCGTTTACCGATCTGCTGCTCCATGACATGGGTCCCGATCTCGCGGACATCTGTTTTGGTCTCGCGACGCCGAGCGAGTTCCGTACGGAGCCGCTCATGGGGCTGCGGTTGAGGTCCCATTTCCTCCATGACGGCCGGGCCAAGACCCCCGAACAGGCCATCGACTTGCACGGCGGAGAGGCGACGCGGTCGCGCGAATTGTTCCGGGCGCTCCCGGCGGCAGATCGGGCGGCGCTGCTGGCGTTTCTAAAGACACTGTGACCGGGGGGGACGAACTCAGCCGTGTAGCTGCTCGAAGTGCGGCTTCTCGACCAGGAGATAGAAGCCGAGAATCGCCGCCTGGGCGAAGGCGGCCGCGACCATTCCGGGCCACGAACCGGTAATCAGGGCGAGGCCGTACATCTGGAGATAGCCGATGGTATACATCGGATTCGAGACGTAGCGATACGGGCCGGTGCTCACCGGCCCGCGCGCGTTCCCGGGGTCGAAGAAGTTGTGCCAGTAATACGCGTCGCTGCCGAGGGTGCGCGCGGCCCACAGCTTCACGCCGAGACCGATGATCACGAGGATCGCACCGGTCGTGATCAGAACGACGCTCGGGACTGGAAGGATCACCGTCCCGCGGGTCACGACGCACAGCAGAACGAACACGACCGCGTCGTGGTTCATGACGAGCGCGGCCCGGCGCCGGAAGCGCCGAAACGCCTCGGCACGTCCAAACCGCCGCGTGTAGACGCCGTCGCGGTCTTCCCGCCGCAGCGCTCCACCCACAAACAGCACGTACGCCATTCGGCTGAGAATGGCGTACGCGAAGACCGCGACCTGCGCCGCGCTCACTTCCGGCCGAAGAGGCGCACAGTCGCCAAACCGCGCGTCCATCGGCTGCGGTACCAGAAATCGACGCGCCGCAGGATCCGCACGGGTCCTGGGAGATCGATCGTGCGGCTCCACGAGCCCTGATGGAATTGCACGCGGGTCTCGGGCGAAAAGCTTTGGCCGTTCCCGAAGGTGACTTTGATGTTGTACATCTCGAGATTGCCGCCCGCGACTTCGATCCTAATCGCGGTGAATCCGCCTTCGCGCGCGCCCACGATCATGGCGTCGTGATCGAGCGTGAAACTCACGCGGCGGGTACCCAGCAATTCCCAATCGGCGGTTGGGACGGTCAGGAGGACGAGAGCGGCCAGGACAGCGCGCATGCGGGAGCCTCCGAATCAGGGGTGAACCGGTGAGTGCAACATACTATGCGCGTCCGCGCGGCACTAAGCCCTCCTGTGGCGCGACCGCCATAGTGACGATCGCGACAATCGCGGAGGTATAGTCTAGACAAGGAGGCCAGAATGAAGCCTGCGCGTCTGATCGCGATTGCCGTGATGTTGCTGTCCCTGAGTTGCGCCAAAGATCCTGTTGGTGGTCCTGGTGCGCCGCCCCGGATTACCGCGTTACCGCGTGCACTCACGAGCCAGGAACAGCAGCTAATTCAGGCTGACAACCGGTTTGCCATCGCGCTGCTGAAGCAGGTGACGGCCGACACGCGGGACACAGTGCCGAATCTGTTCATCTCGCCGCTCTCGGTCGCCATGGCGCTCGCGATGACGTATAACGGGGCGGCGGGAACGACCGAAGCGGCGATGCGCTCGACACTCGAACTGGACAGCATGAGCGTCGCGGACGTGAATGTCGCGTACCGCGGTTTGATCGAGATGCTCCGAAATCTCGACCCGCATGTGCGGTTTCAGATCGCGAACTCCATCTGGTACAAGCAAGGCTATACGATCGAGCAGCCGTTCCTCGCTGCCAATCACGACTACTACGACGCGCAGGTTACGGCCCTCGACTTTACCTCGCCCACCGCGCCGGCGACGATCAACAATTGGGTCAGCCAGCAGACCCACGGCCTGATCGACCACATCGTCGATGCGATCCCGGACTACATGCGCCTCTATCTCATCGATGCGATCTACTTCAAGGGAGACTGGACTCAACAGTTCGATCCGGAGCAGACCAAGCCGCGGCCGTTCCGGCTCGATGACGGCTCGACGGTGGACCTGGCGACGATGGCCCGTGGGCCGGGGGAGCTCCGGCTATCCGATCAACCGAGTGCCACGATTGTGGATCTGCCGTACGGCGGCGCTGCCTTCTCGATGACCATTGTCCTGCCGCGGGACACCACCACTGTGGATCACGTCGTCGACGCCTTGACGCAGGAACAATGGAACGGGTGGATCGCGAGCCTGCAGCCGGGTGAGAACGAAGTCCTGCTACCAAAGTTCAAACTCACCAACGATCTGTCATTGATCCCCTCGCTCACCGGTCTGGGTATGGGCGCCGCCTTCAGCGTTTTCGCGGATTTCACCCGCATCCATACGCCGTCGGAGCTGGCCATCACCGAGGTGAAGCACAAGACGTATGTCGATGTGAACGAAGAGGGCACGGTCGCGGCGGCAGTGACCTCGGTGGGTCTCGGCGTCACGAGCGTCGGGCCCAGGATCATCATTGTCGATCGGCCGTTCCTCTTTGCGTTGCGGGAGAACCTGTCGGGGACGATTCTGTTCATGGGGGTGATTCGACACCCGCCCGCGAACTAGCGGCGCAGCAGGTGCGCGGTTGGCGGGATACATTGGGACGGTCTCCCACATCGGGTTCACGCCATGCGCGCACCATCTCTGCTGGTGCTCTGCGCCGCCACACTCGCGGCCGCTCCGCTCAGAGCGCAAGCCATCGATGCCCGTCAGCTTTCCGCACTGGTTTGGCGGAACGTCGGCCCATTCCGCGGCGGACGGATCTCCGCGGCGTCGGGCGTCATCGGACAGCCCGGCGTGTTCTACGTCGGCACGCCCGAGGGCGGCGTTTGGAAGACGACA
>QHTW01000074.1:0-1321 GCA_003220955.1 Gemmatimonadota bacterium
GAGACTCTCCGCCGGCGCATCTTGCGATGCTTTCATCATTCAGGGATGCCCCTGCATGATCGTACGCGGTATTAACCGGCCGTTGGGCCGGCTATCCCCCACCGATGGACAAGTTTCTCACGTGTTACGCACCCGTCTGCCACTGAACCGGAGTTGCCCCCGGTCCCGTTCGACTTACATGTGTTAGGCACGCCGCCAGCGTTCGTCCTGAGCCAGGATCAAACTCTCCAATGATTTGGAAAATTCGAACAGCTCACCGAACGACTGGTACATCTGTCGTCCGAATCACAATCAGAATGAAACCCCTCGCGGCGCACGATCTGAAAGCGCGCGTCCGCTCAAATGGGGCCGCACTCCACACACTCGATCATCAATTCTCAAAGAGCGTCCGCGCAAAAAGTTCGCGGAGAGACGCGGATTCTAGCCGCAGGTCCGAGGTGAGTCAAGGGGGTCAATTACTTGAAGATACGCCCCCACCCCCGTCCTCGGGATCTTCGTGAAATAACCGATACAGCACGGGCAATAACAGCAAGGTGAGCGTCGTCGCCGTAGCCAGGCCACCGACGATGACGGACCCAAACGGTCGCGTGGTCTCGGCACCCACGCCCCGCGACAGGGCCGCCGGCAGCAAGCCGAGTGCCGCCATCAGCGCCGTCATCACGACCGGCCGCAGGCGCTCATGAGTCCCGGCACGCACCGCGTCCTCGATGGACCGCCCCGCCTGGCGCAGCTCGTTGAAACGACTCACGAGGATCACGCCGTTCTGCACGGAAATCCCGAACAACGCGATGAACCCCACGGCGGCGGACACACTGAGATTGATGTCGCGGACCGCGAGCGCCAGGATGCCGCCGATGAGCGCGAACGGGAGGTTGGCGAGAATCAGGGCGGCGGACTTCGTGGAGTCGAACGCGGCGAACAGCAGGACGAAGATGATCACGATGCTCATCGGCACGATCACCGCGAGTCGCGTCATCGCGCGGCGCTGATTCTCAAACTGCCCTCCCCAGGTCAGGCGATAGCCCGGCGGCAGACGCACGTCACGGTCCACGGCCCGCTGCGCTTCGGCGACGAACCCTCCTTGGTCACGTCCGCGGACCGAGCACTTGATCGCGATGCGGCGCTCGTTCGCCTCGCGGGAGATACGCGAGGCGCCTTCCACCGAGGTCGTGCGAGCCAGGCTGCCGAGCGGCACGATCTTGCCGTCAGCGGCGCTGACCGGCAGCTCCTCCAGCGCGCGGCGGCTCTCGCGGGCGGGGGCGACAGCGCGCACGCGCACGCCGAACACCCGGTCGCCTTCGAGAAACTGCGTAACGGCCTT
>QHTW01000074.1:1389-1966 GCA_003220955.1 Gemmatimonadota bacterium
GGGGTTGCCCGAACTGGCGCTCCACGTCGAGATCGGCGACGCCGCGGACGCCCATCATCACGCGCTCGACATCCGCCGCCCTCTCCTGGAGCACTTCGAGGTCCGGCCCAAAAATCTTGACGACCAGTTCCCCGGTAACGCCGGAGAGGGCCTCCTCGACGTTGTCCTTGATGTACTGCGAGAAGTTGAATTTCAGTCCGGGGATCTGCGACATCTGCGCATACATCCGAGTGATCAGCTCATCCTTGTCGTGGACGTCGCCCCATTGGCGTCGCGGCTTGAGGTCCACGTACACTTCGAGATTGTTCGAGCCCTTGGAGTCGGTGCCGTCATCCGGCCGGCCGAGCTGCGTGAGGACTTGGCGGACTTGCGGGGCGAGCAGCACGATCGCGCGAATTCTCCGCTCCACGAGCTTCGCCTGCTCGAGCGAGATCCCGACCGGCATCGTGACGCGGAGCCAAATGTTGCCCTCATCGAGCGCCGGCAGAAACTCGGTGCCGAGCCGGCTGCCGACGAGCAGCGCACCAAGGAGGAGCGCCAGCGCGCCGAGGAGCGTCTGACGCGCGTGCGCTAACAC
>QHTW01000074.1:2135-3248 GCA_003220955.1 Gemmatimonadota bacterium
CGTGAAGATCGGGAGGAAGGCAGTGATGACGATAGCCTTCGAAAAGAGGATCGGGCGCCCCATCAGCTCGGCGGTTTGTGCACCGTCGCGCGCCGTTCGATCTCATCCGCCGGCGGCCGGAGCGCGAGCCGCACCATGAACGCCTCGACCATGACGACGGCCGAATCGACGATGATGCCGAAGTCCACGGCGCCCAGGGAAATGAGGTTCGCCGACACGCCGCGCCAATCCATGAGGATGAACGCGCACAGCAGGGACAGCGGGATCACCGCGCCGACGATCAGGGCGCTGCGCCAGTCGCCCAGGAAAATCACGAGGATGACGAGCACGAGCGTGGCACCGATCGCGAGATTCTCTTCCACCGTGTCCACGGTGTGGTTCACCAGCGTGGCGCGGTCGTAGAACGGCACCAGTTGGACACCGCGCGGGAGGATCAGCTGGTTCAGCTGGTGCGCCTTCGCGCGCACTCCCTGCAGGACGTCCAGCGCGTCGCCGCCCTTGCGCATCAACACGATGCCCTCGACGACGTCGTCCGCGGCACGCCGCCGCGCGAGGTCAGCATGACGTGGGCGATGTCCGCGACGCTGCGGAACAATCCGACGCCGCGCACGACCTGTTTCTCGTACCCATGCGGGATGTAGCCCCCGCCGGCGTTCCCGTTGGCGCCGGCGATCGCCTGCTCCACCTGCGCCAGACTCAACCCGTAGGCCTGCAGCTTGGCGGGGTCTACATCCACCTGATATTCCTTGACCTGGCCGCCGAAGGAGACGACGTCCGCGATTCCCGGAACGGTCCGGAACGCCGGCTCCACGACCCAGTCCTCCAGCTCTTTCAGCTCCGTGAGGGGCCGGCGACCCCGCACCGTGTACCGGAAGATTTCGCCGGTGGAATTGGACATCGACGCCGGACCGGAATTCACGCCGGCCGGGAGCGCGACCGCCGTCAGGCGCTCGAGTGCCTGCTGGCGCGCGAAGTAATCGGTGATGCCGTCCTCGAACACCAGCGTGACCACCAACAACCCGAACATCGAGACCGACCGCAGGTTGGTGAGATTCGGCGTGCCGTTCATCTGCCGCTCGACGGGCAACGTGACCGTGCGCTCGAGTTCTTCGG
>QHTW01000074.1:3351-6742 GCA_003220955.1 Gemmatimonadota bacterium
CCGCCGATCACCAGCATCCGCTGGCGCAGGACGAAGCGGATGAGGCGGTGCAGCACGCCTAACGAGCCGGTGCGGCTTCCGCCGAGAGCAGCAAGCTGCCGCGCGTCACGACAACTTCGCCCGGGCGCAGGCCAGCGACGACGACGGCGGTCGCGCCGTCATCATTGGTCACCTGCACCGGTCGCAGCGCGAACCGTCCAGGCGCGGTCCGCACGAAGACCATGGTCTGCGCGCCCTGGGTGATCAACGCGAGCGTCGGCACAACCGGAAGGCCCGAGCTGTCCGGCGCGACGATCTGAACCTCGCCGAACATCGAGGGATGCAGCACGCGGCCGGCGTTGGGCACCAAGGCGCGCAGCGTCGCGGTGCGGGTGCCGGGATCGAGCGCGCTGCTCACATGGGCGATGCGCGCCGCGATCGTCCGCTCGGGCAACGCCTCGGTCGTGAACAGCACGCGCTGGCCGCGGCGCACCCTGTTGAGATCGCGCTCGTACACGCCGGCCGTGAGCCAGAGCGTATCGAGACGCGACACGGTGAACAGCGGGGCCGGAAGGTCTGGTCGCACTTCCATACCTGGATTGGCCACCCGATCCACGACGTCACCGCCGATCGGGGCGCGCAGCACGTATTCCGCGCCGACGTCCGGTCCCGCGCCGAGCTGCCCCACCCGAGCCTGGGCGCGGTCGCGCTCCGCCCGAGCCTGGGCGGAGTCGTTCACCGCCTGCTGCAGATCGCGCTGCGCGACGATGTGGTGCGCAAAGAGATCGCGTGCGCGAGCCAGCGACGTGGTCGCCGTCGTCAGCGCGGCCTCGGCGCGCTGCAGGTCACTCTGCGCCTGCGCAACGTCACCCGAGACGATGTGCGCCAGCGCGTCGCCCGCGGCAACACGGTCACCGGGCGCGGCGTCGAGGGTCCGCACGCGTCCCGTCACGGGGCTCGCGACCCGGACGGTGTGGTCTTCATCGAGCGCGAGCTGAGCCGGCAGCACGACAACGACCCTCTCGTTGCGGGCGCGGACCGTGTCCACGCTGATACTCGCGAGCTTGGGCGAGCCCGGCGGCAACCACACCTCTCCCGGGGGCGGCCCGTTGGCCGCTTGCAACTCAGCGCCGCGCCGCCCGCCCGTCACGACGAGCGCGACGCCCAGCGCGAGTAACACGAGCAGCAGGGCTCCAAGCGACAGGAGAGCGTTCGACTTCATGGCGTGAAGTCCATTCCCACCGCGCGCTCCAGCGCGTACACGCTGATCCAGTAATCGTGCAGCGCGCTGTAGTAGGCAGAGCGCGTATCCGACCACGTCGCAATCGCGTCCAGCAGCTCGAGGAGCGAGATGGCACCCGTCCCGTAGGCATACCGCGCCGTCTCGAGCACCGCGCGCGCCCGCTCCAACAGTCCGCCCTCGTAGCGCTCGGCCAGGGCGCGCGCGGAGTGGTACGCATCCACCGCCGTCGCGATGTCGGTCGCCACTTGCGCCTCTGTACGGGTCGTCGTCAGCTGCGCGGCCGCAAGGCCGGCCCTGCCCTTCTCGCGCTCGCCCCCGTTCAGGTAGAACAGCGGGAGCGTGAAGCCGAAGCCGAGGGCGTACGCTGAACCGTTGGTGAACAAATCTCCGCGCGCAAACTGGCCGCCGTGCTGGTAGGAGTAGGTCACCTCGGGCGTCGGGATCCACAGCGTCGCGGCCAGATGCTCGATCGCCTCACTCTGGGCCGTGCGTTCGCGCGCCGCCCTGAGGTCGGGTCGCCGTCGCGCCGCGAGCACGGCGAGCGAGTCCTCCGGGAAGATCACGGGCTGATACGCGAGGTCCCCGGCGACTCTGAAAGCGGTGTCCGGCGCGGCGATTCCCATCTGCAGCTGCAATACGAGTCGGCTCGCGTGAACCTGCGCGACCGCCCGCAGCAGCTCCGCGTCGACACGCGCCAACTCGAGCTCGGCCTTGGTGACCTCGCGCTGCGGGAGGTCTCCGGAGCGCAGGCGCACCGAGTCCGCCGCGAGCAGCTGCCGAAAGATCTCGCGACGCTCTTCGGCCAGATCCCGCGCTTGCTCCGCCAGCAGCACATCGGAGAACGCCTGGCGCACGGAGAACGTCACCTGCCTAACGACGTCCGCCGCGTCGGCCCGCGCGGCATCGGTGCCGCGCGCGGCGGCGCGGGTGCGGAAGAGGCGCTGCGGGGTCACGTCCAGCGGCAGCGAGACCGTGTACTGCCAGGGCTGGTTTGGCGCGGAAGTCACGACCGGGTTGGGCATCGCGCGCGCGATGCGCTGCTCGCCGTGTGCGCTGTCCACATGCACCCGCGCGACCACGATGTCGGGGTTACGCCGCAACGCGATGTCGAGGACGTCGCGCAGCGTGGGAGGCGATTGCGCGAGCAACGCGCCCGGCCCCCCGAGCAGGACGCCGGTGCACAGCGCGATGGTTCGATGGCGCATGGGACCGCAAGAACATCATCGCGCGACCGCTAAGAATCGATGAGGAAGAGGCGGTTGGACGCTAAGAAATCACAAAGACGACGTCGGCAGCTCGACCTCCGCCAGCGCGAGTCGCAGCGTGAAGACGCTGCCCCCGCCGGGGTTCGGCGCGTAGGTCAACGTGCCGCCTTGCAGCTCCGCGAGATTGCGCGAGATGGCCAAGCCAAGGCCGGCCCGACCAGCGTCGGGCCGTGATCCCTCGGGCCGGTAGAACGGCTCGAAAATGCGGTTCGCCTCGGCCTCGGGTACGCCGGTGCCGCGATCGCGTACGGTGAAGAGGAGCGCCAACCCATCCCGTTTCGCCTCCAGCTCCACCTGCGCGCCTCGGGGCGAGACCCGCAGCGCGTTTTCCACGAGGTTGCTGAGGACGCGCAGTGATTGGACGAAGTCGAACACGCCGACGAGCGCGGGCTGATCGAGGTGCACGACGGTCTTGAGCTGCCCTCCTGCCACCGCGGCGAACTGACCGCTCACGGCGCCGAGGAGATCCTCCGCCGTGTTGATTTCCATCTGCAGCGGAAAGGCGCCCGCCCGGATGCGCGACAGATCGAGGAGATTGGCGACCATGTTACTCAGCCGATCCGCCTGCTCCTCGATGATCCGAGCGCGCGAGTCGCCCCCGGCGGCGACGTCCTGTGCGAGGGCCTTGATCGTGGTCAGAGGTGTCCGCAGGTCGTGGGAGACGGACGCGAGCAGCATGTCCTTCAGGTGGTTGGCTTCGCGCAGGGCCTCGGCATGCTCGGCGACTCTCGACAGCTCTTCGACTTCACGAGCGCGGCGCTCGGCTTCCCGAGCCTCATCCTGGGCGCGGGTCAGCAGCTGCGTCGCGACGGTCGCTGTCGCAAGAAACGCGACCAGGATGACCCAATCGAGCGGCTTGGCGACGGACAACGTGTCAAACGGGACCTGGAAGTAGTAGTCGAGC
>QHTW01000074.1:6759-30883 GCA_003220955.1 Gemmatimonadota bacterium
CGTGCGACCGCCGGTCGAGCTGCCTCCCAGAACGACGAGGAGATACGGGATGACCACGTGCGCCTCCTCGATTTCGCCGCGCACGCCGTGCATGACGACGGTCAGGATGGTCAGCGTCGCCAGCCAGAACGGCCAGGCCATGGTGCCGCGGATGCCGATCCTCACCGATCAAACCGATACCCCACACCGGGCTCCGTCACGATGAACCGCGGCGTCGCCGGGTCGTGCTCGATCTTGCGGCGCAGGTTCGTGATGTGGACACGCAGGTATTGGTGGGCGTTCCCCGCGGTGTTCCCCCATACCGCATCGAAGATTTGACGATGAGTGAGCGTCCGTCCTGCCTGGGAAGCGAGCACGCGCAGGATCTCGAACTCGATGGGCGTCAGATGGAGGGACTCGCCGGCGCGCTCCACCCGGCGGGAGGCCAGGTCGATCGTGAGATCGCCGACGCTGACGACGGCGTCGGCCGGGATGGGCGAGGACAACGCGCGCCGGAGCTGCGCACGTACGCGGGCCGCGAATTCTTTGGTGCTGAACGGCTTGGTTACGTAGTCGTCGGCGCCCGCGTCGAGCAATGCGACCTTTTCGTCTTCTGCATGCCGGGCGGTCAGTACCACGAGGGGCATTTTCCCCCAGGAGCGGATCTCCCGGCACACGGTGATGCCCGGGATGTCGGGCAGGCCAAGATCGAGGACGACCAGGTCCGGTCGCCAAGAAGCGGCCAGGGCGAGCCCCTCACGCCCGCTGGCCGCCTCCACGATCCGATCGGCTGAGCCCGAGAGCGCGCTTTTCACCGCGCGCCGGATTTGGATGTCGTCCTCGATAACGAGCAGAGTGCGGGCAACGGTGGCGCCCGCGACGCCGACGCGCACGCCTTACTCCACCAAGCGCTTTGGGGCGCCGCTGCTCTCGCCCGGCGGCGGGCGTGACGCTTCGTCGCCCGCATGGTCGATGTCACTCAGGCTGCGCTTGAACTCCCGGATCCCCTTTCCAAGCGAGGACCCTACTTCGGGAATTCGTTTCGCACCGAAGAGCAACAGCACGACCAGCGCAAGAATGAGCCAGTGCGTGATACTGAATTCGCCCACCGTCCCCTCCTCTCGGATCAGCGCGCCCACTGTTCATTAGACTCTCAGTGCGTGCGTGCGTCACGGATCCACCGGGATCCAACGTGGCTAACGCTTTTCAATCTGCGGACGGACGTACTTCTCATAGCAGTCGGGACAGTACCCGTGGCTGAATTGCGCCTCCGAGCGCGCTTCGACGTAGCGCTCGATCGATTCCCACTTCTCCGAGGCATCCCGGATGCGTTTGCAGTACGCGCAGATGGGCAATAAGCCCTCGAACTGCTGCACATGGTGGCGCAGGCCGAGAATCCGTTCCGCGGCTTTGAGCCGGGCGCGGAGCTCGTCGATGTCGATCGGTTTGGTGATGAAGTCGTCGGCGCCGGCCTCCATGCCCTCGAGGTAGCGTTTCTTCCCGCCCGTCGCGGTCACCATGAGGAAATAGCTGTAGCGATCGGTCGCGCGCGCGCGCATCCGGCGGCAGAGCTCCGGGCCATTGACCTCGGGCATCTGCCAATCGGAAATGACCATCGGGAAGTAGCCGAGCTGGAGGTTGGCCCAGGCTTCGCCGCCGTGCTCGGCTTCGGTTACCTCGTAGCCGAGACCCTTCAGTACCGCGCTGAGCGTCAGGCGCGCGACGGCGTCGTCTTCGGCCAGCAAGAGATTCATCCGAGTGCGCCCGGGAGGATTCGAACCTCCGACCAACAGCTTAGAAGGCTGCTGCTCTATCCACCTGAGCTACGGGCGCGAGCCAGGGCAGCCCAAAACTTAATGAAATCTCGGCGCCATAGGCGCCCTAGTCCACTTTGCGGTCGGACACTACCATCAACCAAAAATGAGCGCCTCTGATCTGCGGGTACTCGCCCTGTTCGCCTTCGCTTCCCTCGCCGTACCTCACATGGTCTCCGCCCAGACCGACGAGATCCAGGTGTACGACGGCCGACTGGCGGCGAGGGGCCGGTTCAATCTCACGCTGCACAACAATTTCATTCCCGAGGGCCGGACGACGCCGGCATTTGCCGGCGCCCTCCTGGCCAACCGGTCGCTCAACGGCGTGCCCGAATGGGCCTACGGCGTAAGCTCGTGGTTCGAGGGAGGACTGTATTTGCCCCTATACAGTATCGGCAAGACAACCGCTCATAGCGGCGCGATGCTTAACGGCGTCAAGCTGCGCCTGCTGTTCGCGGTGCCGCGTGCCGATGATCGTACTTTCTTCTACGGCGTGAATTTCGAATTCAGCTACAACGCGAAGCATTGGGACCCGAGGCGTTTCACCTCGGAGGTTCGACCAATCATTGGTTGGCACCTGCATCCGGTGGACATCATCGTCAATCCGATTTTCGACACCGCGTACGACGGCCTGGAGAATCTGGACTTTGCGCCAGCGACGCGAGTCGCCTGCGAGCTCTCTCGTACGTGGAGACTGGCCATCGAGGAGTACGACGATTTCGGACCGCTACGCCAGTTCTACGCCGGAAACCAGCAGGCCCATCAGCTCTACGGGGTGGTCGATCATACCACCAAGTCCCTGGAGATCGAGGCTGGTGTGGGGATCGGCCTGACCGACGCGTCGGACAGAATGACCCTGAAGCTGATCCTGTCGCGCGATCTCAACTGACCGTCTGCCGGACGAAAAATGCCGCAAAAACGCCCTAGTCCGCTTTTCGGCGGTATCGTAGCATGTAGGCACTCATGGCGACCGCCCTCGTAAACGAAGCACGCCCGGAAGACGCCGTCGCCACTGACGCGCGCATCCGCGCCGACCTCGCCCGCCTCCTGCAGGAGCGGCTCGTGCGCGAGAGCATGCTCGGCGTCTGGGTGCATCCGATCCTCATCACCGTCGTGGTGGCACTCGCCTGGCCCGATGCCCCTCACGACCTGCTGCTCGGCTGGGCCAGCGCCGTAGTGCTCACCGCGCTGCTGCGCGGTGCGTGGATTTATGTCTCCTCTCGCCGACAGCTGACCGAGCGGGCGGTGCGCAACGGCGTCCGCATCACCGTCACGTTGCTCGCCATCACCTGGGGGGTGGGCGGCGCGTTGGTGCTGCCGGTCGTGCCCTTTGAAACCACCGCCCTTCTCCTTGTAATCCTGGCCGGCCTCATCGCCAGTGCGCTGACGACGCTCGCGGCCGATCCGTTGAGCATCCGCGGATTCCTCGCGGGCATCGCCCTCCCTGTCTTCGTAGCGCTGGCCACGAGCGATCAAAGCCACCATCTGGCGGCTGCCATCGTCGTGGCCGTGTTCACGCTGGGAATGGCGATCGTGGCGCGCCGCGCGCACCTCACCCTGGTCGATCACCTCCAAGTGACGGCGCGCCTTGCGGTGAGCGAAGAGGCCGCGAAGCGTGCCGAAGCGGTGATGCGCGATGCCCGCGACCTGGCCGAGCGAGTCGCCCGCGCCCGTTCGGCGTTCCTCGCCAACATGAGCCACGAAATCCGCACCCCGATGAACGCCGTGCTCGGCTTCGTCGAGCTGATTCTCGACACCGAGCTGTCGGTCGAGCAGCGCCGCGCACTCGAGCTCGTGCGCTCCTCGTCCGAAGCCCTGCTCATGATTCTCAACGATATCCTCGATTACTCGAAGATCGAGGCGGAGCACCTCGAGCTCGAGGCGATTCCGTTCGACGTCTCGAAGGTCGTGCACGCCACGGCGAGCCTGCTCGCCGTCCGGGCCCGCGAAAAGCACCTCGAGCTGCTGGCCGAAGTGGCGCCCGAGGTGCCGCGGATCGTGCGCGGCGATCCCACGCGCCTGCGCCAGGTGCTCATGAACCTGATCGGCAACGCGATCAAGTTCACCGAGCAGGGCGAAGTCGTCGTGTCCGTCTCCGCGGCGGCGACCAATGGACGCGTGGGGCTCCGCTTCACCATCCGGGATACGGGCATCGGCATCGCGCCTGAGCATATCGGCTCAGTGTTCAAGGAATTCACGCAAGCCGATTCGACGATGACGCGCCGCTACGGCGGCACGGGCCTGGGCCTCGCGATCTCACAGCGGCTGGTGCGACTCATGGGTGGAGCAATCACCGTGCGCAGCGAGGTGGGCCGCGGGAGCGAATTCTCCTTTACAATCTCGCTCCCGGTGGAAACCACACCGGCGACGCGCAGTACCGCGCTCGCCGCCCTGGGCGGCCGCCGCATGCTCATCGTCGACGACAACCAGACGAACCGGAGGATTCTCCGCGAAATGCTGGCTGCCGAGGGGATCCACGTCGACGAGGCATCCACGGCGGCCGAGGGGCTGGAAGCGCTGCGGCGCGTGCGCTATGACCTCGCCATCCTCGACGTGCAGATGCCGGACATGGACGGGTTCCAGCTCGCGACGGTGGTGCGTAGCGAGAAGAAACTCGCGCGCACCAGGTTGCTGATGCTGACCTCCGCCGGACAGCGCGGCGACGGCGAGCGGTGCCGGGAGCTCGGGATTCGCGCCTACCTGACGAAACCGCTCTCCCGCGCCGACCTGCTCGAGGCCTTGGGAACGGTGCTCGGAGCATCGGACGACGGTGGAGGATCCGAGGTCATCACGCGCCACACGATCGCCGAGTCACGGAAGTCGCTGCGCGTGTTACTCGCCGAAGACAATCCGGTGAACCAGCAGGTCGCGGTCGCCATGCTCGTCAAGCGGGGACACGAGGTCCATGTCTCGAGCAACGGCCGCGAAGCCTTCGACGCCGTGAACGAGCGCGACTACGACGTCGTGCTGATGGACATCCAGATGCCAGAAATGGACGGCTTCGAAGCCACGCACGCGATTCGCGCGCTGCCCAACGGAAAGGGTCTGCCGATCATCGGCCTCACCGCGCACGCGCTTTCGGGTGAGCGCGAGCGCTGCTTGTCGCACGGCATGACCGACTACCTCGCCAAGCCGTTCAAGGCGCACGAGCTGTTCGCGCTCGTCGAGGGGACTGCGGAGTCCAAAGCGGCGCCGCCCCCGCCGGCGCCAGCCGGGGCGCCGCCAGTCGACCTCGAGGGATTTCGGACGACCTTGCGCGAGGCGGGCGCCGAACAAGCGCTCTATTCCATTGTCGACACGTTCGTGCGCCAGGCACCCGACCGCCTGGCGGCGCTCGCGACCGCGGTCGCGAGCGGCGCGGGCGTCGAGATCGCGAAAGCGGCGCATGTCTATCGCGGTGCCGCGGCGACGATCGGCGCGCGGGAGCTCGCCGCGCTGCTCGAGATTGTCGAAACGTCAGCCCGCGCCGGCGATATCGAGCAGGCACGGGACACGTTCGAACGCGTCAGCCCTATCGCGCACGCCGTGACCGATTACCTTCGCCAGCAGCGCGCCGCGTTGCCGGAGGAATGATGCGGATTCTGCTCGCTGAAGACGACGCCGTTGCCGGACGCACGCTGACCGCCATCCTGACCGCACAGGGTCACGAGGTCGCCGCCGTCGAGAACGGCGTCGACGCCTGGGGACTGTGGAAAGTCTCGCGGCACCGCGTGGTCGTCTCCGACTGGCTGATGCCGGCCATGGATGGGATCGAGCTGTGCCGGAAAATCCGCGCCCAACCCCCTGGCCCCTACACCTACTTCATGATGCAGACGATCCGCACCGGTCTCAGCAACTTCCTGGAGGCGATGAAGGCCGGCGTGGACGACTTCATCACGAAGCCGATCATCCCCGAAGAGCTCGTGGCCCGCCTGAAGGTGGCTGAGCGGATCCTCGGGCTGCGCGAAGAGCTGATGACGCTGGAAGGGCTGCTGGCGATGTGCAGCTACTGCAAGCGCATCCGCGACACCGACGGTGCCTGGACTCCGCTCGAGCGCTATGTCGAGGCGCGCTCCGCGGCGCGTTTCAGCCACGGCGTGTGCGAGGATTGCTACGAGAAGTACCTGAAACCGCAGATCGACGGCTGACTATCGGAGGAAGTGCATTACTCCGGCGGCCCGCCGCCGCCGCCGGGGCTGCCGGGCCGTAGCACCTTGATGCCCTCGATCGCCAGAAACGCCGCGGCGCCCGCGATGGCGAGGGCAACGGCGACGGTCTTGCTGCGCTGCAAGCGACGGATGTCAACGCGCACCACGTCCCGCGGGGTCACGCCGATGCGCTGGTAGAGCGGTTGCGAGCCGAGCGTCCGGGAGCCGACACCGGTGCGCACCGACAACAGCAGCCGATCGTTCTGACGGTCGACGAGCGTCCCGTGCAGCGGCCTGAGCTCGAGCCCGAGGGAATCCCGGAGGGCCAGCTCGGCATCGGCCGAGAGCAATGCCCGGACCTCGGCGCCGACGGGCACGACGTCGACCTTTGCCGGGACGTAGGCATAGCATCCCAGCGTGAGGGCCGCGCCGGTGGCGACGAGCACGGCCCTCGATCGCGACATCATGGCACGTTCGGGTTTGTCTCGCGCTCGTTCCGGCCGACCGGGAAGCACAGCGCGCGCGCCGCAGGCGCGGTCATCGTTTCGAGCGGCGCCGCGTGTAGGGTGTCCGCCACCGAGCCCCGGTAGGTGCCATCGATGTACCCTCCGGGAACGTTGTTGGCGATCCAGCGACGCAAGTCGCCGAGCCGTCGGGCCTCGAGCCACAGCTCGATGGCGCGCTCGGTCTTGAGCGCGGTCCACGCCTCCGTGAGGTTCGTGAAGGTGACGCCCGGAAGCGTCAGCGCCGTGCGACGGAGATTCATCTTGGCGCGGGCGGTGGCGGTGTCGCCCGCGACGAGCGCCGCCTCGGCCTCGAGGAGGCGCATCTCCCAACCGCTCGACAGACGAACGGGCGCGGACGTGGTCGCGTACTTCGCTTCGGGCCAGAACGGTACGCGCCCGCCGAACTTCGCCACGGCCGCGTCGCCTTGCAGTCCGGTCGTGTCCCACCGCACGCGAGGATCCCGCGTGGTCCGATAGTAGCCCTCGTAGAATGTGCCCCACTGCGTATGCGCGCGGAACGACTGATTGGCCCGCGCCCAGTAGAGGTAGTTGTACTGGTCGGGGGAGGTCGCTGCGTAGGGCGCTTGGAACACCGCCGTGTTAGGGACAAGCGCCGCGTCAGTGAGCACATCGGCCCACTGCGCGAGGCCGTACGTGGCGAGGTCCGCGCGCACCGACGCCCGTCCCGCGTAGGCAGCCCGCAGGAGGCTCGTCGTCCCAGTATCCGTCAACCCACTCGCGATGAACACCGCGATCGCATTCGTGAAGGCCGTGTCCGCCCGTTGGAAATACAACGTCTGGGGACCCAAGCTCCCGGGACTGAGTCGGTATTGGGTGGGGTCGGGGGTCTCGACGGGAATCACCGATTGGCAGAAGTTCTCCCCCAGCAGTCGGTTCGCGAAGCCGGCGTAGAGGTAGGCTTGCCCGACGAACAGCGACTTGGCGAACAGCGTGTCGGGCATCACACGCCGGAAGCGATGCACTGCGGCTTCAGGCGCGTACCGCGCGATGTTCGACGACGTCCAGTCGGCGTTCATCGTCGCGTCGGTCGGAAGGCCCGTCTGCACGTCCGTGGGAATGCCAAAGCTTCCGGTGGACCCCGCGGGGTTGATCTCGAAGCTCACCGCGGCGCCCCAGTAGAGCAGCTGCCCGCCCGTGGTCCCGCTGGAGCCGATGGCGTCAGCCAGCGCGCGGCGCGCACCGAGCGCCACGGCGGACCAGGACTCAGGTTTGTCGAGGGCATCGTCGCCAATGAGGCCCGGGTTCGTGACGCTTGTATCGCAAGCCGCGATGAGGAGGAGCATCGCCGCTGTCGCTACGGTTGTGGTACGCATTGCTGGGCTCCTTTCCTCAGAAGGTCACGCGGAGGTTGACGGTGATCACCGCGGGCGGGGGGATGTGCTCGGAAATGTCGCGATTCTGTGAATCCAGCGCGTCCCGGCCCACCATCTCGGGGTCGAAGAGACGCAGCTGGTCGTTCACCCACTTCAGGTAGTTTTGCGCCGTAATGATGAGCGTGGCCGACGTTGCCCGACGGATGGCCCAGCCAACGGGAATCGTGAGCGTCACGTCGCGGAGCTTCCAGAAGTCCTGGGGGAACCAGAACGTGTCCGCGTTCGTATTCGACGGCACGCACTCCTTGCGCTCGCGCGCGGTGAGCTGCGGGATGTTGCCGAAATGCAGCGAGTCCGTGGGCCCGCCAGGGTAGAGAATCGGGTAGGCGTGGGCGCAGGTCGGCCACCGCACGGACCGACTCAGGGCGTTGAAGGACGCTCCGTCCTGAATCCACCCGCCGCCCTGATACTCGCCGCGCGCCGAGAGGGTTACGCCTTTCGGGAGCCGAACCGTCAGCACCTGACCGAGGACGAGGGTGGGCTGCTGCGGGCCGAAGATGTGGAATCCGTCGGCGGTGCACGACGACCGGCATACCGTATCGGGTGCCGCGATTTCGTTCGGGTTGTTGATGATGATGCCACGTGCCGCCATCGGCGCGAAACCGACCTGCACCCATCCCCCGCCCGCGGCGAACGGCACGGCGCCACCCAAATCGCGCACGATGCCGTGGTTGGTGTACACGGTGCCGCCGATGTCGATGCCCCAATCGGGCTTGTTGACTACGATCGCGTCGAGGGATACCTCAAAGCCCGTATTGGACATACTGCCCACGTTGGACCGCTGCTGGAACGGCCAGCCGTCCGAGGGGATTTGGCGGATCGCGAACAACGCGTCGGTCGTGAGGCGATGGTACCAGGTGGCTTCCACCGTCACGCGATTGTTGACCAGCGCCGCATCGAAACCCAGCTCCGCCTCGCGCGTCCGTTCCGGACCCACGAGCGTGTCCCCCACCTGACCGGGCAGGAAACAGGACTGCGCCGCCGAGACGCACGGCCGCCAGCTGCGCACCGCGTCGAACGCGCCGGGCGCCCGCCCCGACCAACCGAGCGCGCCACGCAGCTTCACCTCACCCCAACTCGCCGGCCAGAAGGGCTCGTCCGAGATCACGTACGACCCGCTGATTTTGGGGTACACCTGCAGCCCCAGGGACCGCCCGAACGCGCTGTTCCCGTCGAAGCGGGCGCCGCCGGTCAGAAAGTACCGGTCGCGGAACTTGAAGACGTCCTGTACGAAGAACCCCGCGTTGATCACGCGAAGGCTTGTATCGCCCGCGAGTTGCACACGGGCCGCGCTGACGACCGGTATACCGGGCCCGGGGAACCCCTCGCCGTATGCGGTCGCGCGGCCTTCCTCCGACGTCACCGCCTGCCCACCGACGGATAGCGTCGAGGTGAGTTGCGGGGCCAGCCGGAGATCCAGACTCCCGACATAATCCGCGGTCAGGAGTGAGTAGCGGAGCTGCTCCTCGACCAGGATGCCTTGCGGCGCCGCCACGAAGCCGAACGGCCGCAGGTTGTGGTTTTGCTGCTGGGCGAGGTCGTACCCGAGCGTGAACCGGTTCGAGAAGCCGGCAAACGGTGTGTACGTAACTGTCGCGCCCGTGATGAGCCGCTGGATGCCCGTGGTGAGCGATTGATTGAGCAAGGAATCGATCACCGCAGGGTCGCTGGACGACCGATAATTGCGCTCGGCACGATAGACGTTGAGCACGAGCCCGTGGGCGTTGTTCCCCGCCGGTGTGTTGGACAGATCGGTGTTGGAGTATGCCGTGTTCCACTCGACCCGCAGGTTGTCCGACAGGGTGATGCCGACATTGCCACGGGTGGAGAGTTTCTTTTCGTTGTCGAGCGGCAGGACACCGTCGTTGTCCTCAGACGTCGCGGAGAGGAAATACTGGAGCCCGTTCGGTCCAGCCGAGCCGCCGGCGACGGACCCACCGTAGTGCTGCCGGTATGCGTTCCGGATCCACGAGCAGCCGGTCACCGGCGCCTCGTGACACTGGCCGTGGACCTGTCCCGCCGGCCGGAGGTTGAGGTAGGGTACGGAGTCGGTCCCGAACGGCCGCAGCTGCGAGAAGCCCTGCCCCACCTGGAACGTCCAGCGTGGCGTCCCAGCCAAGCCGTGCTTGGTGAAGATCTGAATGACTCCCGCCGCCGCCTCCGTGCCATACAGCGTGCTCGCCGCCGCACCCTTGATGATCTCGACACGGTCGACGTCCGCCGGATTGATGTCGTTGAGCGGGCTCGCCTGATAGTTGCCACCGCGGAAACCATTGGAGTCGTTGAAGGGGGGTCGGTTACGCCGGTACCCCTCGCTCCGCACGCGGACGCCATCGACATAGATGATGGGCTGATTACTCTGGCTGACGCTCACCGCGCCCCGCAGGCGGATCTGCGCACCCTCGCCGGCCATGCCGCTCGTTTGCATCACGCTCAGCCCGGGGGCCCGCGCCTGCAACAGCTGATCCATGTTCGCTGGCGGATCCTTGACCTGCGACAGATTGACCTGCGCGATCGAGTTGCCCACCTCTCTCACCCGCGCCTGGCCGGGCGTTCCGGTCACGATGATCGCATCGAGCTGCAGCACACTGGGCGCGAGTTGTACGGTCGTCGTTGTGCTCAGATCAGGGAGCACGACCAGGTGCGCCGTCGCGACTTTGTAGCCGATGGCGAGCACGCGCACCTCGCGCGGGCCGACGGGCACGTTCAGCAGGGTGAATGTTCCCCCGGGCCCGGTCCGCGTGCCGATGGTGATGCCGACGAGCGAAACTTCCGCACCAATGATCGGCTCCCCGGTCGTCACCGAGGTTACTTTTCCTTCGATGGTTCCGGTTTGCGCGGCCAGTCGGGATGCGGCAGGGAGGCACAGCACGGACACAGCGACCGTGAGGGGGACGGAGATAACACGCATCATAAGCGGCTCCTCGTGAATGCAGGAACGATGCGGGCTACGGGTTACCGCGTTTCAGAAGGAAATGCTACGGGGGGGAGACGCTGTCAAGATGACGATCGAATCGGGGCGGCGGGATTCGAACCCGCGACCTCCTGGTCCCAAACCAGGCGCGCTACCGGACTGCGCCACACCCCGAACTGCTAGACGGCTAGACGGCTAGACGTCGAGACGTCGAGACGTCGAGACGCCGAGACGTCGAGGACAAGCTACTAAGTCGAGCGGCGAAGCAACGCCGAAGCCGGCGCCTCACCAAAGCTCATCTGCAGCTCCGGGGAGTAGAACAGCGGATCGTACCCGAACCCCCCGCTCCCGCGCGGCTCCGTCAGAATAAACCCCTCGCACGTCGCCTCGACGATCTCCGGCACGCCGCTCGGCGTGGCGAGAAACGCGACCACGCACCGATAGCGCGCGCCGCGGCGCTCCTCAGGCACACCCGCGAGCTGCTCGAGCAGCAGCTTGTTATTGGCGGCATCCACATTCCCTTCGACCCCCGCCCAGCGTGCCGAGCGCGGACCCGGGGCTCCGCCTAACGCCTCCACTTCGATCCCGGAATCGTCGGCGACGGTCGGCAGGCCGCCCCGGGTCGCGAAGTATCGGGCCTTCGCGACCGCGTTCTCAACGTAGCTCGCGGTCCGTTCGAGATCGGCTTCTTCGGGGAGCGGCTGGAGCATCCGGTCGGTGGGAAACGACAGGTCGAACGGCAGGCCGGTGAACAGCTCGCGAATTTCGCGGGTCTTGCCAGCGCTGCGCGTGCCGACCAGCAGCTTCATGCGCCGCGCCCCCCCCGCAGGCGGTCGAGCAACGCCGTCGTCGACTTGCCCTGCACGAGCGGCACGCGGACGACCCGCCCACCCCACGCTTCCACTTCCTTCGCCCCGACGATCGCCTCCGGCGCGTAGTCGGCGCCCTTCACGAGCACGTCGGGCTTGAGTGCCCGGATCAACGCGAGCGGGGTGTCTTCGGCAAAGAGCACGACGCAGTCTACGGCGGCGAGGGCCGCGACCAGGCGGGCCCGTTCGTCCTCAGGGACAACAGGACGGTCCGGTCCTTTCGCGAGGCGCCGCGCGGAGCTATCGCGGTTGATGCCGACGATGAGTGCGTCGCCTTCGGAGCGGGCCGCCTCGAGCAAGGCGACATGCCCCGCGTGCAGCAGGTCGAAGACGCCATTGGTGAAGACGACGCGGCGTTGCGCGGCGCGCCAGGTGGCGGCCGCCTCGACCGTCCGGATCTTCGCGGCGGTGTTCAGAGCGGCTGGCTGGTCCTGGGATGGAACGAGAAGCTGTGGTTGAAGAACGGCAGCGACACGGTTTCGCTGTAGCGCGTCTCGATGACGATCTCCCGAGGCGAGGAACTCCGGTAGACCTGCAGCTGGCGGTTGCCGGCGGAATCGGGCAGACCGATTTCCTCGACAGCCGCTTGAATCCGGCGGCGGATCGTCCCGTCGTCGAGCCCAGCCGCCAGGTGGGCTTCCGTCTGCATTTCATCCAGCAGCCGGTAATAGCGGAAGAACACCTCGCCGATGTTGACGGCGTAGTAGAGCGCCGCGACAAAAATCAGCAGCGACATCAGACAGCCGAAGGAGCTGGCGCCGCGGCGCGACGTGATCACCATTGCGACTGCGCCCCGTCGACAATCTGCTGCACCAGTTTGTCCCAGGCGAGCTTGCGTCCGTCCTTTTCCGCGGGCGGATCGTAGTCACCGTCGACCATGAGGCCTTGCCGTTTCCACACGGTCTTGCCTTCGCGCTGATTCAGGATTTCGACGTCGACGGTGATCTGCACCTTGCGCTTCGTCACGTTCACCGCCCCCACGCCGGCCTGGAGCGAGATCGGAATGTACGGATCGTACCGCACGACCCGGCCGCGGACGATCGCGTCGGCGGTGGCTTCGGTCGCGACGCGCAATCCGAGCCGGCCTTCGAGCGCCTGCCGCACCGCTTCACTGACTTCCTGGGTCAGCGCGGGCTCGGGGGTGTCATTGTCGAACGGAAGAATCGCGACGGTCTTGACGTTGGGCAGCGTGCCGCCGGCGAAGCCATACGGGCAGGCGGCCAGCACGACGCCCGAGGCACTAACGGCGAGTGCGCCAAACATTCGGCGGAATGAGCGCCGCAGTATCCACCGCGCTGACCGTGAGCTCAAATCTGGCCGGGGCCTCGGGAAAGTCGACGCGCGCGCTCGCGGGGCGCCGCAAGGCGTCGAGTTGGGAACGGCTCCGCGCCACCACTGCTCCACGCCGCCGCCATTCGGCCTCCAGCAAGGACTCGCGGCCCGCGCTGTCGGTCACGACGTAGTCGAGCGTATCCTCGGCTTGCGCGAACCGCCAGATGACCCGGCGCCTGTGCGTCAGCGACACCACTGCCTGTCCGCCGAGCACGGCGGCATCCTCCGCGGGCGGCCGCACCATCGCGAACGTTGCCCAAAGCAACGGAATCGCGCGAACCAGGGAGCGGAAATTCTTTTCCGGATCCGCCCACGCGACCGAGTCGCCGATGACGACCGCCGCGCCGTTGCCAAGATTGAACGGTCCCGCGAAATCAAATCGGAGCGAATCCGGCGGTGCAATTCGCGTCGACCCACGTCCCGCGTACTTCACTTGCTCGTCCTGATAGCGCCACCGAAACCGGATCAGCGTCGGTCCGCGCGGCAGCGTCGCTCGCGTCCATGCCACCGCGCTGTCGCGACTCGCGGGTGCCAGCGGCAGCGTCAGCGGGACGAGCGGTCCAGGCGGCCGGGGACATGCCGTGAGCAGCGTACAGGCGGCAATGTAGGAAAGAGCACGTTGTCGGGTCAATAGTTAAACCCGAAGAAGAAGTCGACGAAGCGGCGATTGCGCGTGTCCGCGGGCAAACCATATCGATCCACATTCGTGGTGCCCAGCCGGTAGCCGAAATCGAGGCGCAACACGAGCGGTGGTCCGACCGGCATGCGCAAGCCGAGGCCACTCGCCCCGAGCACGCCGCGATCGGTCGTCGTCTTCGACCACGCCCGGCCGTAATCGACGAAGAGCGCGCCCTGCACACCGGGGAATCGCGCCGCGCCGAACGGGAATCCGATCGTGAGGAAGTCGAGGATCGGGAAACGGTACTCCGCGTTGATGAGCCACGCGCGCGTGCCGGCGACGTATCCATACTGCGGATAGCCGCGCAGTCCCCAGGAGCCCCCGATGCTGATCGGCCGCGGCCGCTCGCCGCCGGAGCTGTAGCCCTGCACCCGCAACGCGAGCGCGCTGTGCAACGACGTGCGCAAGTATTTCCGGACGTCCGCCGCCACGAGCCACGAATCGAAGCGGCCGTGGCTCAGATCGTTGACGAGCCCGCCCGTGATGTTGTAGCGCTCGCCATCGATCGGTCCGGTCGGCAGCCAGAGGGTGTTGTCCTTGACGTACGTGAGGTAGTTCGACGCGAGCCAGCCGACGCGATGCGGCTCAGCGACGCCGTCGGTCGTGAGATCGAGCCGGTCGGAGCGTTCGATCCGGTATTCGCCGACGATGCGGCGGAACCGGTTGATCGGGTACCGCACCTGTGCAAACGCGCCGTACGACCGCTCTTCGAACAGCGTATTGAAATCGCCCTCGTAGAACAGGCCGCGCTGGCGGAACGCGCCGACGCCCCAGTTGATGCGCCGCGATTGATTGAGATACAACGCCGATCCGCTCACGTTGTTGAGCAGCGTCCCGAATCCGGCGCCCTGGAAGGACGAGAGCGAGAGATACACCACATGATCGGAAAGCAGGTCGCTGAACACGAAGACCGCGCCCTGCGCCGAGCCGAGTCCGGGCGCGACGGCGGCATCGCCGGCCGCGAAGTCGAGGCTGAACTTGCGTTCGTACGGTGCGCCGTCCGCGCGGGCATACTGCGGATGGGACAGCTCACCCCACGTCCACGCCGGCGTCGGCAAACTGTCCGCCCGCGCGAGTGTGAAGCTCGTGGCGGTGTCGTTGAGCGGCGGCGCGACATAGATGTTGAAGCTCAAATCGGCGAAGCCGCCAAACAGCAGTCCGCCGTCCGGTCCCCCCCTCCCCGTCGAGACCCACTGGGGATCGAACGCGCCGTTCAGCGAGCGGGTCTCGCGGCGGCCGGTCCCCGCGGAGTCGATCGAGTACACCTGGAACGTGCCATCGCGGTCGGAGGCGAAGTAGATGCGGCCGGCACCCCAGCGCGGTGCTTCGTCGCGCCAATCGCCGTACGTCAAGTAGCGGATCGCGCCGCTGCCGAGATCGAGGGCGAAGAGATTGTGCGCGCCAGTTGTCCCGAACGGCGTCCGGTCGGAGGAAAACACGACGGTTCCCCCGTCCGGGCTCACCGTCGGATCGAGATCCTCATAGCGATCCGATGTCAGCCGCTCGAGACGCCCGGCGCCCAATGAATCGGCCGGACCGGCAAGCCAGAGGCGATAGAGGTCGGAGTACCCGGAAACCGAGAGGCCGCTGAACACGACGCTCTTGCCGTCGGGAGCCCACGCCGGCGACAGAATCGAGACGAGCTCCGGGAACTGATAGCGGCCTACGACCTTCGATTTCCGCAGGTCCCAGAAGAACAGCGCGTCACGCTCGGCGTACTTGCTGCTGAATGCGGCGATGCCCAGCGGACTGACGTCGATGCGCGACTCGAAGAAGTGGAACGACTCGAACTGCTCGTTCCGCTCCCCCTGCACCACCGCACGCCGGCCACGGCCCGCCAGGTCCTCCGCGTAGATCGTCGTGTAACCGCTGCGGGGGGAGAAAAAGAGGAAGGACGGCGCCGTGTCTCCGGGGAGCTGAAAGGCCGTGGGCTTGATCGCGAGCTCGGTGAGTTTGCGTGCCGTGATCGCGAGCGGTGGCTGGCTGGAGACCGCCTGGTAGTATTGCTGGCGCATCCAGTATTGCCATTCCTCGGACAGTTGCTCGATCGTGCGACCGTAGACGCCAAGCAGCGCCGCGTCGAAGCCGCTGTACTTCCAGATGTCGTTGTACAGCTCGAGAATGCGCCATTCCCCGTACCGCTCGGCCAGGAACCGATGGATGCTGCCGCCCACCGGATACACCAGTCCCCCGTATGCGTACGCCAGGTCCGCGAGCGTGGGGAGATGGCCGTCGATCGTCATGTCCCGCAGTACCATCTCGTCGCGGGAGTCCTCGCCGGCGGAAAAGAATTCGGCCAGGCCCTCGGTCCACCACAACGGCATGCCGGCTTGGCGGAAGCGCGGGTAGCGCCCGAACGTCTGTGAGGCGAGGCTCAGCTGGAAGACGTGCACCAGCTCGTGGCGGATCGTGTGGCGGAATTCGGCGTAGCTGCCGCGGAACGGCAGCGCGACGCGACGCCTCAGAAACTCCGTGACCCCGAGCAGGCCCTCCGGCGGGATGAACGGGAGGATGTTGGTCTGCTCGAAATCGGTGTGCGAGGCGTAGACGATCAGCGGAACGCGGCGCGTGACGGCGTGATTGAAGCGACGCTCGAGTGTGTCATAGCTCGCTTCGGCGTATGCCAAAGCCACGCGGCCAAGCTCTTCTTCTTCTGGATAGTAGTAGAGATCGACATGCTCGCCGCGCAGCACCCGCCAATCGAAGCGGCGGTACTGAATCTTGTTTTGGCCGAAGTAGCCGTATTGGGAGGCCAGCGGCGCCGCCACGGCCAGCGCCAGGCCGATGGCACAGACCAACACCTGCTTCATCTATGAATGCTCCGGATGCGATCACCCATACCGATCGCATTCAACACATCAGCGCCACCGACGACGCGCCCAAAGATCGTATAGGTGCCGTCAAGGTGCGGCTGCGCGGAATGCGTGATGAAATACTGGCTCCCGCCGGTGTTGGGTCCGGAGAGCGCCATGCCGACAGTGCCGACGTCGTACCGCACGGGATTGATCTCGTCGCGGAGGAGGAACCCCGCCCCGGGTCCACCCCAGCCGTCGCCACGCGGATCGCCGTCCTGCACCACGAAATTCGGCACTAGGCGGTGCCAGCGCGTCCCGTCGAAGAAGCGCCGGTCGACCAGCCCCAGAAATGCCGCGACCGTGACGGGCGCCTCGGCCGGCAGCAGCTCGATGTCGAGCCGGCCCCGATCCGTCTCCAGAAAGACATGCGGGTTGGTGCCGGCCAGCGCCGGTACCAGCCAGCGGCGTGCGATTTCCCGATAGTCGGCGATCGTGCGCCCTGTCGCGATCGGCAGCACCGGCCCCCACGCGTCCCGCGTATCGGGCAGGGTGTCGGCCGCAAGCCGGCGCACGAGGTAATCCGCCGGACGCGGCGTCGCCGAGAGAAACAGGGCCACCACGCGCAGCCGGCCGGCTGACGAGGAGGCCGCGATCGCGCCGAGCGCCGAGACGGCGGAGAGCCGCGCGTCGTTGAACGGATCGGCTTCGGCGCGGCGGTAGGCAGTGACGAGCAGCTCGACGTCGTCGAGGTTGGGATGGCGCGCGAGCAAATCGGCCGCGACGCTGCGCACGGCGGGGTCAGCATGCGTGAGCAAGACGCGCGCGCGCGAGTCTAACGTTGAATCCGATGCGGGCACGATGCGCTGCAAGGCCTGCAGCGCCTGCGCGACGACCCGCCCATCGGCGTCGGCCAGCTGCGTCTCCAGGCGGTCACGCGCATGCGCGGCGCCGAATGCTTCGGCGGCGACGCTGCGCCAGCGCCAGTCGCCGTCGCCACTGACCGCCGCAGCCGCGGCGACCCCCGCCGCGCTGTCGGCCTGCGCCAGCGCGATGATGGCCTGCCGTCTGAGCGCAAAGACACTGCTCGTGAGACGGGGCCGCAGGGCCGCGAGCGCGATGCTACCGCGCAGGACGCCCAGCGTCGTTTCCGCCTGCACCGCGACGCCGATGTCGCGGTCGGCCGCGAGCGGCACGACCGCGCGCGCGACACTGGAGTCCCGGAACGAGGCGATCGCGCGGAGGGCGTTGATGCGGATGTGTGCATCGCGGTCCTCGAGCAGACGGCGCAGCGCCGCGATCGCGTCACGCGACTCGAGCCGGGCGCTATCGAGTAACGACTTGCCGATGCCACGCGCGGCGACGGTGCGGGTCTGTGGATCGGGATCACTGAGCCCGCGGATCAACGCCGCCGCGCCTGCCTTGGCACGCAGGCGGCCGAGCGAATAGAGCGCCCGCCAGCGCGTGACCGCATCGCTCGCATCGGTGAAGCGCACCAGCTGGGAGATCGGCGCGCGGGTGCCGAGGCGCCAGGCTTCCAGGAGTGCAGCATTGACGACCGGCGAGGCCGAGCCGGGCGAGCTAGCCGCGAGGATATCGGTGAACGCACGCGCGCCATCCTCCCCGCCGATCTTCGCGATGGCGGTCACCGCCTCGAGCTGCGGCGCACCCTGGTCACTCGATCCAGCCGCACGAATCATTCGGACCAGCGGCAGAAGGGCGCGCGCATCTTTGAGTAATCCGAGCGCGAATGCGGCTGCCGCCTGGACGGTTGGCGCGGAGTCGTTCAACACCGGCAGCAGCAGATCCACCGCAGCGCCGTCGCCGCTGCGGCCCGCGGCGAGCGCGCCTTGGCGCCGGACGGCGGGATTGGGGTGATGGAGCGCGTCGCCGAGCGGCGCTGGATCAAACCGGCGCGCATCGGCGGCCGCGAGCACAGCGGCGAGGTTGCCGACCGTCGATTCATCCGGCCGCTGCGCAAGCGCGGGGACGGTAGCGGGGGGAGCTGCGAGCAGCGCCCCGAGCAGGGCGAGGCTAGAGACGAACCGGGTCGGCCGCGGGCTCGAGCAGCTCACACACGTGCTCCGGAATGCGCGACAGCGTTTGTTGTGAGTTCAACGCGATCAGCGACGTTTCGGCGGTGGCGAGCAGCTCATCCGTCTCCGCCCGCTCGATCGCGTAGCCGAAAATTACGCGCCGCGAGGCCAGGTCCCGCACCCAGCAACGGACGCGAATCATATCATCGTAGCGGGCCGGCTGGCGGTAGCGGACGCGCACGTCCGTCACGGTGAGGTAGGTCCCCTGCCGCTCCATGTCGCGGTACGACATGCCCCGCTCCCGGAGGTGCTCCGTGCGCGCCATGTCCATCCAGATCAGATAGTTCGCGTGATAGACGAACCCCATCTGATCGGTTTCGGAGTAATTGACGCGGTGGAAGACCGCGTTGATCACCGGCGGCGGTGAGTTGCCTTTACTCGCCGTACGGAATCCAGATGTTCTTCACTTCCGAGGCATGCCGCAGGAATTCGCGGCCTTCGCCCTGCCGGGGATCGAGCCAGTCGCGGCTGCGCGCGAACGCCCAGGTCCGCTTCATGTTCGCCGCGGATGCCAGCTCGACCGCCTTGACCCCCGCCGCGGTGCCGAAGTACCACATCCCATCCACATCGTCATGCTCGGCGAGCACTTTCGCCAACGGATCCTTCGCGCCCGTGATCACGTTGATCACGCCGTCCGGCACGTCGGAAGTCTCGAGCACCGTGTAGAACTCCGTCGCCGCCAGCGGATTGGGCTCGGCGGGAATGACGATCGTGGTATTGCCGACGGCGATCGCGGGCGCGACCAACGAGACGAAGCCGAGCAGCGGGAAATCGTCCGGGGCGGCGATGCCGAGGACGCCGACGGGCTCGTTCATCGCGAGGGTGACGCCGCGAATCGGCGTATGATGGACCGCACCGTCCCATTTATCGGCCCACGCGGCATACGTGAAGAGTCGGGCGATGCTCGCGTCCACTTCCTCCCGTCCGACGCGCGCGGCGAACTCCTCAGCACGGGTCGCGAGATTCTCCGCGATGAAGTAGAGGATTTGCGCGCGCATATGCCCGCTGCCGCGTCCCCAGCCGGTAGCGGCGCGCGCCGCTTCGACCGCGTTGCGGACATCCTTGCGATTTCCTTCCGCGACTTCACCCAGGACGCGGCCGTCTGGGCCCACGATCTTGCGACTGTATCCCTGGTCTGGCCTGGCTTGCTTCCCTCCGATGAAGAGCTTGTAGGTCCGATCTATCGGTGGGAGCGAGGAGCCAGGAGTCGGGAGCCGGGGCTCAACCGACGCCCGGGTTGGCGGTGCCCCAGGCTCCTGGCTCCCGGCTCCTGATTCCCAGGCCAGTTTCAAATACTCATACATCCCCTCGCGCCCGCCCTCTCGGCCAAAACCAGATTCGCGGTAGCCGCCAAACCCCGACGCAGCATCGAACAGGTTGGTTGAGTTGATCCAGACGACCCCCGCCTTGAGCTTCGGAGCCACGTCGAGCGCGAGATTGATATTCTCCGACCATACGCTCGCCGCGAGGCCGTACGGGGTGTTGTTCGCCAGCTCGACCGCCTCCTGCGGCGTGCGGAATGTCATGCTGACGAGCACCGGGCCGAAGATCTCGACTTGCGCGATCGTCGCCGCGGGCGACACCTCGGTGAACAGCGTCGGCGGGTAGAAGTAGCCCTCGGTGGGACACGCCCAGGACGGCTGCCACATCTTCGCCCCTTCTTCGACTCCCTTCTCCACCAGCCCGCGGATGCGCTCGAGCTGGACGGGCGCGACGATGGCACCCATGTCCACCGCTTTGTCGAGTCGCGCGCGCAGCTTCTGCGTCAGCCGGTCGGCGACGCCCTCCTGAACGAGCAGGCGCGAGCCGGCGCAGCACACCTGCCCCTGATTGAACCAGATCGCATCGACGACGCCTTCGACCACACTGTCGAGGTCGGCGTCGTCGAACACGATGAATGGACTCTTGCCGCCCAGCTCGAGCGTGAGCTTCTTGCCGCTGCCGGCCGTCGCCTTGCGAATGATGCGACCGACTTCGGTCGAGCCGGTGAAGGCGATCTTGTGCACGTCGGGGTGCTCTACCAGGACCTTTCCGGTCGCCCCATCGCCGGTCACGACATTGAACACGCCCGGCGGTAGACCGGTCGCTTGCGCGATCTCGGCAAAACAGAGCGCCGTGAGCGGGGTGAATTCGGCGGGCTTCAAAATGACGGTGTTCCCCGCCGCAAGTGCCGGCGCAACCTTCCAGGCGACCATCAGGAGTGGGAAGTTCCACGGAATGATTTGCCCGACGACGCCGACCGGCACGTAGCGCGGGAACTCGGTGTCGCGCAGCTGCGCCCAGCCGGCGTGATGGTAGAAGTGCCGGGCGACGAGCGGGATGTCGAGGTCGCGCGTCTCCCGAATCGGTTTGCCGTTGTCGAGACTCTCAAGCACCGCCAGGAGCCGGGAGTGGCGCTGCACTTCACGCGCGAGCGCGTACAGGTAGCGGGCGCGCGCGTGCGCGGGCAGCGCGGCCCACGCGGGCGCCGCGGCATTGGCGGCGGCGACGGCGGCGTCGACGTCCGCCTTACTGCCCTGCGCCACGCGCGCCAGGACCGCCTTCGTCGCGGGATTGATCGTTCCGAAGTACTGGCCTTCGGTGGGCGGGACCCAGCGGCCGTTGATGAAGTGGGCGAAGCGTCCGTTGTCGTGTTGCCTGATCCACTCCAGCGCCGGCGCGCCGCTCTCGGGCGCCGGCCCATACTCCATCGTTTCGAACAGCTTGGCGACGGTCGCCATCACACCATCGGCTGGCGGTGCGCCGCAGCATACCGCCCCGTCACGAAGTGCTCGAGCTGGCGCTCGATGTCGGTCAGCAAGGAACTTGCGCCCAACCGGAACAAAGCGGGCCGCAGCCAGCGATCGCCCAGCTCTTCCTTCATCAGGATCAGCCAGTCGAGCGCCTGCTTCGCGGTGCGTATGCCGCCGGCCGGCTTGCAGCCGATCGCCGACCCGGTCCGCATCCCATACTCGCGGATCATGCGAGCCATCACGACGCCGACCGGCAGCACCGCATTCACCGACTCCTTGCCGGTGGACGTCTTGATGAAGTCGGCGCCCGCCATCATCGCCACCATGCTCGCCCGCGCGACGTTGGTCAGCGTCGCGAGGTCGCCGGTGCCGAGGATCGCCTTCATGTGGGCGCGCCCACAGGCGTCCCGGAACGCCCGGACTTCGGCATACAGGGCGGGCCAGTCGCCGGTGAGCGCATGCCCGCGCGTGATGACGATGTCGATCTCTTGTGCGCCCGCCGCGACGGAGGCCTGCACCTCTTCGAGCCGCTGCGCGAAGGGACTGAGTCCCGCGGGAAAGCCGGTCGAGACCGCGGCGACGGGAATGCCCGAGCCTTCGAGCGCGGCCACCGCGGTCGGCACGAGTGCGTGGTACACGCACACCGCGCCGACTTTGATGTCAAGGTGACCAACGCCAAGCGCGTCGACCAGGTCGGGTCTGAGGGGGCGGCGCGCCTTGGCGCAGAGGCGCAGCACGTTCCCCGGCGTGTCGTCGCCCTGGAGCGTCGTCAGATCCATGCACGTGATCGCCCGCAGCAGCCAGGCCGCCTGCCATTCCTTCTTTACCGTGCGCCGCGTGGGGATGGTCGCCGCGCGCCGCTCCACCGCGCTTCGATTCACCCGCAGGCCGCGGATGACATCGAGATCGAGCGGCATGCCCGGATTGCGGTCGTCCGTGAGGACCGGACGAACGACGCCGACGGTGCGCAGTCGTTCCGACGTGACCTTCATGATGGCGGGAGAATGCGAATCGCTGTTGGAAAAGTCAACGCGACACGGGGATTCCCGCGCCCTGACGGCACGCATCGATGGCCTTCGGCTCTTCCGCGCGCACGCACTGCTGCTCGCGCTCCGGCAGCGACGCCACCAGCGTGGCGATCTCTTCGCCGAGGGCATGATAGCAGGTCGGGCCGCCGGCCTCGGTGGCCACGAGCCGGCAGAAGGCGAACGCCGCTCCCGTCGTCGCGGTCCAATCCACGAGCGCTTTCACCGCGCCGAAGTAACACGCGGGGCGGTACGGCTCCGCCGCCTCGTGGCAGAGATCGGCCGTTTTTTGTGGATCGCGCGCCGTGTAGGACGTAATGTCGCGACCGAGGCTCTGGAAGCAGACGGGCCGGACGCGCAGCGGCGCGCGTTCGCACGACTTCGCCGCGTCCGCCATGTTGCCGTGATTCAAATTGAGCATCACCGACGTCTGCATCTGATAGCAAGCATTCAGGTACCGCTCGGCCATGATCGAGCAGGGATACAATGGATCCGCCGGATCCATCGCCTTGAACGTGGTGCCGCCCATCATGTGGTGATGGCTCTGGGCGAGCATCGTCGCAGGATGGTGCGGAGCGGTCGCGTTGATCACGCTCTCCATGAACGCCCCGCCGTAGCACGATTCGCGATCCCAGCCGTCGGAGAGCAGATCGCAGTCGGTAAGCGCGCGCGGCAGATCGTGCCCGTACAGCATCGTCAACCCGTGCCCCATGCCGTGCACGCACTGGAACAGCACCCACCGGCTCGCGCCCGGCTGCTTGAACGGCTGGCACAGGGCCTCGACTTCGGGCTGCGTCACCTTGTCGCGCGTCTCGAAATACGCCTGGATGACGCCGTGACGACAACCGGACGAAAAGCCGTCGCCGCAGGCCGTGAATGTGGCGGGAATATCGGTCGAGATGCCGAACGCTTCGATGCCGATGCCGTGCGCGTACTCGTGCGCGTGCTCCGCGGCCCCGGGGTCGGCAGCGGCGATCGCGTCGAGGGTCGCCACGGCGTCGGCTACGCCGTGTTTCTTGAGACGCTCGGACAGCAGCTGCGAGTAACAGGTGCGCCGTGCCTCGTCCGCGAAGCGCCGGCACGCGTCGCCGGGTCGGCCTTTCTCGACGCCCGGCGCCAGGCGATTCGCCGCGATGCCGGCGACGGCAAGCACGCCGATGGCGATTAGCAGCTTTTGTGTTTGCGTCATAGTAGAACAGTAATGCGCTTGCGTGCCCCGTTCCAGATTCCTAAGCTTGGGCCGTGTCTCGCGTGATTGTCGTAGCGGACGCCCATCTCGGTCAGGTGCCGCCCGCCGTCGGGACGGCGTTTCACGCCTTTCTGGAGCAGGTGCCCCAGCCCGGCGATCACCTGGTGCTGACCGGCGATCTCTTCGACTTCTGGTTCGAGTATCACAGCGTCATTCCCCGCAAGCATTTCGCCACCGTCGCCAAGCTCCAGGAGGTCCGCGCCCGCGGCGTTCCAATCACGTTCGTCGGCGGCAACCACGATCGGTGGGGCGGCTCGTTTTTCACACGGGATCTGGGCATCGCCTTCTTCGGCGGCGAAGCCGAGCTGAACCTGAACGGCCGGCGCGCCTTCATTGTCCACGGGGACGGACTGACCGAGCAGCACTGGAGCGGCGCGCTGATGCACCGCGTGCTGCGTCACTCGATCACGGTGGCGATGTTTCGCATGCTGCACCCCACGATCGGCTTCTGGATCGCAGACCTGTTCTCGCGCCATCTCGCCGACAACACGAAGGATCGGGCGGTGCTCGATCGCGCCGCCGTCGCCCAGCGGAAGTGGGCGGCCGATTTCCTGGACCGGCATCCCGAGGTGCAGCTCGTCATCATGGCGCACACGCATCGGCCGGTCATGGATCG
>QHTW01000006.1 GCA_003220955.1 Gemmatimonadota bacterium
ATCTGGCGTTTGTCTTCCGGACCAACCCGGCCGCACTCAAGAACGTGGACGGTTCGTTTGCGGGTATGGCGGTCGACTCGATCCGCCAGCTCGTTACGGACCGCACGATGGCGTTTCGGATGCGGTTCGGTTCCCTCAGCGTGGCTCGTGCCAGCGATACGGGTGCCGTCATCCAATTCGATGGATCGAGCTTCAACGTTTTCCGCGATCTGCTCGACAACGGGTCCAGTCATACGGTCGGTTTCAGCGATGGGCAGCTCGCGCCGAGCGGCCGGACGCGCTGGCATTTCGTGAGCTGGTCGGATGGCGGCGCCATCAATCACCCAATCACCGGAGGTCTCGCGGGCGCGAACCTGACCGCAACCGTAGGGCGCGATTTCAAGCTGCAAGCGACGCACACGAGCGGCGGAGGCGTCACGGCGGACACAGCCATCAATCTGGTGGCGGGAGATTTCGTCCCGGATGGCCGGGCGGTTCAGCTGACGCCGGTGGATTCAGGACTCAGCTTCTGCGGCTGGACCGGTGATACGACCACGACCGACTCCGTGATCTCGGTTCCGATGCGTCGCCCCTACGCGCTCACCGCCAACTTCGGAGGCGCCGCCACGATCACGTCGGCGAACGCTCGGCCCAACGGGATCATGGGCGCGAAGTATGCCGACACGCTGCAGATCAGCGGTGGTGGGGGCGTCGCGGTGTGGAGCGTGATCGGCGGCGCCTTGCCGCAGGGCCTCACGCTGAGTACGGCTGGCGTGGTTTCTGGCTTCCCCCAGCAGACCGGCAACTTCAGCTACACCGCCAGGGTGACGTCCTGCAGTACCGTGAGCCGCGCTTTCACGCTCTCGGTCACTGCGCCGACGCTCGCGACGAGCGACGTCGTCGCGCAGCTGCTCGGCCCTACGGCGCCGCTCAACGCGGACCAGGTCCGCTATCTCGATTACCTCGGCAATAACAATGGCAGCTTCGACATCGGCGACTTCCTGGCCTGGGTCAAAGCCACCGGCGCGCCACTCAATGCGGCCGTGCTCCAAGCGGTGCAGCGGAAAGGAAGCCGGCAATGAAACGGCTCTTCGGTTCGGCGCTGCTTGTCGCGATCGTCGTTGTCGGGCTGAGCTGCGGAGATTCGACCGGCCCTTCCGGGCCGGGCCAGCTCAAGGTGCGGCTGACGTCGGCGAACTCAGGGCTGGACTCCGCGATCGTGTTCACGATCACCGGCCCGGCACCGTTGACGAGCGCGACGGCGGGCACCGGCCTCCGGCTGTTCCAACAAACGCTCGGCGGCAATTCGACGCGATTTGCGCTCATCGGGCAGCTGACGAACGGCGCCACGATCCTGACGATCGGCGTCGCGAACGTTGGGAACCTGACGCAGTACAGCGGGACGATTCAGGGCGTCGCGACGCCGAGCTTCCAACTCCGGGGGCTGCCGGGCGGATACGCGCTGGCGCTGATCCGCTAGTCGCCGGCCTGAACGGCCAGCTCGGGGCTCTGCCCGAGGCGCGTTACGCTTTCTTCGAGGTGGCGTCGCAGGTCCTGATACAATCCGAGGAGCTGGCGGCATTCGTCGGTGAGCGTCGTTGCGCCGCCGCCTGACCCGCCCGCGCGCGAGACGACCATCGGCCGGCCGAGCGCCTGTTCCATCTGCTGAATCACACTCCAAGCGGTCCGGTAGCTGATGCCCGCCTCTGCTGCGGCATCCTTTATCGACCGCACACGGTCCACAGCCTCCAGTAGCCGCGCCTCGCGTTCTCCCATCACCGTAACGCCGCGCTTCGTCAGGGTGACGAGCGCGCGTGGGACCAGGTCCGGAAACAGCATGCAACCTCCTCGCTACTGTTCGGCGGCCGCAACGGGCACCGCGCACCCACCGGCCAACGGCTCGAACGCCGGCACGCCGGCACTCAGACGCACCGCGAGCAGCCTCGTGCGCCAGTCGTCCAGCGCCCAAGCGCTGAATTGTGTAGCACGGTCGTTTGCCGCCGAACGCATCACGTACAACGTGTACGGATTGCCGAGCGCCGTGTCGGCAGTGAAGAGCACATGGAGAGCGATGCCCTGGAGCCGCGTAAATGTCGGAAGATCGGCGAGCGCGTACGCGGCGCGCTCGTCGGCAATGCGCAATGTCGCTGCCTGATCCCCACCGGCCTGCACGTACCAGGTACTTCGGGATCCCGCGGGCGAGAGACCGGCCGCCTTCCACAACGACAATTCCTTGATGTGCGTGCCTGATGAATCCGCGCGCGACACAAAAGAAGCACGCCGCTCGGCGATATCGCGAAACGCCTCCGCGGCGCTAGCAGCGGTCGCGACGTGCGCCGGGTCGGCCGCGGGTCCCACGATCGCGAAGCGGCTCGCGACGAAGGGACAACGCAGGGCCGCATGCCCCGCGTCGACGAGCAATCGCTGCTCGAGGCTCGGCGCATGCGTGATGACGACATCGAGGTCGCCCGCGGCCGCCGAGCGAATGATCGTACCTGACGCACCCACAATGACGCGAATCGACACCGGTGGATGGAGCGAGTCGAGCAACGCCAGCGCGCCCGACTGGTCGACGGTCGTCGTCGTGCCCAGGCGCAGCGGGGCTGCTTGCGTGTCGCGAGCGCAGGCTGCCTGCGCGGCGCAAAGGAAGACGAGTGTGAGCGTGTGTCGTGTCATGCGATGCGCTCTCCCTGTCCGGTATACCGGAGCGGCGGAATCGTTCCAGTCGATTTATCGTTCCAATGGAGTGTTCGCATGTCGCATCGGCGCCACACGAGCTACGTAAACTCCCGGTTACCTACCCGCCCACCCCGCGTGTCTCTATTTTCGTTGCGGGGGCGGTAGCTCAGTTGGGAGAGCACCTGGTTTGCAACCAGGGGGTCGAGGGTTCGAATCCCTTCCGCTCCACTCCCGCGGCTTCCATCTTTCCGACGCCCACCGCTTCGGAGCCGCAATGATCGTTGGCTTGCTGATTCCGGCCGTCATCGTCGCGCAGGCGCAACAACCCGCCGTGCCCCTCCGCATCGCGGCCAGCAGCCAGGCCTCGGTCGAAGTGCACCTCAACGCGCGCCACATCGGCAACCGCTGGTTCGAGGAAGACGCCAGCCTCTTCGGTCCATCGCGCATCGCCATTTCGTACGGGCAACCGCACGCCCGCGGCCGCAAAGTCGAAGGCGGGCTGATCCCGCTCGACACGGTGTGGCGCTTCGGTGCGAACATGGCCACCACGCTCCACACCGACCTCGACATCACTCTTGGGGACGTGAAGCTCCCGCGCGGCGATTACTCGCTCTTCATTCTCTACACGCGCACCGGGTACACCCTGATCGTGAATCGCGGGACGGGGCAGTGGGGGACCGACCACGATGCCACGAAAGACATCGGGCGTGTCGCCCTCACCAGCCGGACGATGGCAGAGCCGGAGCCCTCGCTCTCGATCTATCTCGTGCCGGATTCGCCGGACCCGACGACGGGGTACGCCAACCTGCGCGGCACGTTGCGCATCAAGTGGGGCACGACGGAGCTGACGACCCCGTGGCGAGTCGACCAG
>QHTW01000007.1:0-421 GCA_003220955.1 Gemmatimonadota bacterium
CCGCGGCGAAGACGCCGCCGATCGATGCGTTGCGTATGGCCTGCGCGACCTTGTCGCTGGACCTCGCGCGCCCCGACGACATCTCGCCCGCGGCCGACCTCGCGGCCGCCAAGCTGCTCGCGGCGCGGTTTCCCACCGTGGTCGCGGCGCATGCGCGGCTGAGCGCGGGCAAGCAGCCGATCGCGCCGCGTACCGATCTGCCCCTGTCCGCGAACTTCCTTTACATGGTGCACGGCAAGGAGCCCGATCCGATCGCGGCGCGCGCGATCGACACCTACTGGGTGACGGTGATCGATCACGGGATGAACGCGTCGACGTTCGCCGCGCGAGTGATCGCCAGTACCCGCTCCGACATCGTGAGCGCGTTGACGGGTGCGATCGGCGCATTGAAGGGGCCGCTGCACGGCGGCGCGCCGGGCCC
>QHTW01000007.1:445-7839 GCA_003220955.1 Gemmatimonadota bacterium
TGGCCGCCGGCCGGCGCATTATGGGCTTTGGGCACCGCGTCTACAAGGTGCGCGATCCGAGAGCCGACGTGCTCAGTAAAGTCGCCAACGAGATGAGCTCCGCGGCACTGGAGAACCGGCAGCTGTTCGATCTCGCGCGTGCCGCCGAGCAGACGATTCTCAAGGTGCTCGAGGAAGTGAAGCCCGGGCGGAATCTTCGGACGAATGTCGAGTTCTACACGGCGCTCGTGCTCCAGGCGCTGGGCCTGGACCCGCGGTCGTTCGTCGCCACATTTGCGTGCGGGCGCGTGGCGGGGTGGTGCGCTCATGTCATCGAGCAGCACGGTGAGGACCATCTCATCCGGCCGCAATCTGAATACGTTGGCCCCCGAGGATTGAAGGTCGGGGGCGATAAAGGGCGGCGAACATGATCACACGATTGGCAATCGGGTTCCCCTTCAGCGGCAAGATTCGCTATACGCGGCTTTTCGTTCGCCGGGACGGACGGTGGCAAGCCGTGCTGATGCAACAGACTCCCATGCAATAAGACTTGGCGCTCCCTCCTCCCTATCCCGTGCTGATCGCTGCCGAGCTCACGAATCTTCTTGAGCCAGGGCAGCTCGTAGACCTCGAGGTCACCTGGATCGCCGCCAGCGAGCCGACTCCCAAAGGCGAGTGGGTTGCCATCGTTCCGCTGCTCTCCCGCTGGGTCGGCGGCACGGAGTTCAAGAACCTCCCCAAGCTGCGCATCGTCGCGAATTGCGCCGTGGGCTACAACAACGTCGATCTCGTCGCCGCCGAGATGCGCAAAGTCCTCGTGACCAACACGCCCGGCGTGCTCACGGAAGCGACTGCTGACCTCACGTGGGCGCTCATCCTAGCGACTGCGCGGCGGCTGGTGGAAGGCGTGGATCTCGTGCGCAGCGGGCGCTGGACGGGATGGCATCCCGAGCAGCTCCTCGGCCTCGAGCTGCGCGGCCGCACGCTCGGGCTCCTCGGCGCCGGTCGCATCGGGCAGGCGGTCGGCCGGCGGGCGCCGCCGTTCGGTTTGCGCATCCTCTACGCCGCCCGCACGCCCAAGCCGGAGTTCGAACGCGACACTGCCGCGCGACGCGTGGATACGACCGAGCTGCTCGCGGAGAGCGACATCCTGAGCGTCCACGTGCCGTCGACGCCCGAGACGAAGGGCATGATCAACGGCGAGACGCTCGCCCGGATGAAGCGCGGCGCGCTCGCGATGGCGCTCGAGCTCGGGCATTTGAGAGCCGCCGGCCTGGACGTCTATACCGACGAACCCGGCATCCATCCTCGATTACTGGCCGCGCCGCGCACCGTGCTGTTGCCGCACATCGGCAGCGCGACGGAGGAAACACGCCGCAACATGGCCGGTATTGCCATCGCGAATGTGCAGTGCGTTTTGAACGGCAAACCGCCGCTGACTCCGGTATATTGAGTGGTAACTTGAGCACCGAGATCCGAACCCAAATCCTTGACGCCCGCGCGATGTCGCGGGCGTTGCAGCGTATGGCCGTGGAGATCGTCGAGCTGGCGCACGGCACGGGCGATCTCGTGCTCATCGGCATCCAGCGCCGCGGGGTGGAGCTCGCCGAACGCATCGCGAAACTCATCGAACAGCAGGAAGGCGCCCCTGCGTTAATTCCGCGTGGGGCCCTCGACATCACGCTGTACCGCGATGACCTCGGCACCGTGGGCCCGAACCCCGTGATCGGCGAAACCCACATTCCCGGTGATCTTACGGACAAGCACGCGGTCATCGTGGACGACGTGCTGTACACGGGCCGCACTGTGCGGGCGGCGCTCGATGAGCTCGCCGACTTCGGCCGTCCGAAGCGCATCTCCTTGTGCGTCCTCGTGGATCGCGGCGGCCGCGAGCTGCCGATTCAGGCCGACATCGTCGGCAAATCGGTCAAGACCGGACCAGGCGACCGCGTCGACGTGCAGGTCGAAGAGTTGGACGGGCGCGATCAGGTGGATGTGATCCGATGACCGCGCCGGCACTCGGCAAGGATCTCACCGGGCTCGAGCACATGACGCCGGAGCAGATCCGGCTCATTCTCGACACGGCCGAGCCGTTCAAGGAAGTATCCGAACGCCCCATCAAGAAGGTCCCGGCGCTGCGCGGCAAGACGATCGTCAATCTGTTCTTCGAAGCCTCCACCCGCACGCGCGTTTCCTTCGAGTTCGCCGAGAAGCGGCTGTCGGCCGACACCGTGAACGTGGCAGCGACCGGCTCTTCCGTCTCCAAAGGCGAAACGCTGGTCGACACCGCGCGGAATCTCGAGGCGATGCGCATCGACATGGTGGTGATCCGCCATCCGTCGTCGGGTGCGGCGGAATTCCTCGGCGATCGGATCGCGTCGAACGTGATCAACGCCGGCGATGGCAAGCACGAGCATCCGACCCAGGCGCTGCTCGATCTGCTCACGATCCGAGACAAGCACGGCAGGATCGAGGGCCTCAAGGTCTGTCTCGTCGGCGACGTGCTGCACTCGCGCGTCGCACGCTCGAACTTGTGGGGATTGTCGAAGCTCGGCGCGGAAGTCGCGGTCTGCGGACCGTGGACGCTCATGCCGCGGGGCATCGAAGAGCTCGGCGTCACAGTCTTCGGCCGCATCGAAGAAGCGATCGAGTGGGCCGATGTCCTCAACGTGCTGCGACTGCAGCTCGAGCGCATGGAGAAAGGATTCATCCCGAGCCTGCGCGAGTACTACCGCGTCTTCGGGGTCACCCCCGAACGGCTCGAGCGGTCGCCCAAGCCGATCACGATCATGCACCCCGGGCCCATGAATCGCGGTGTCGAGATCGATTCGCGCGTTGCCGATGGCCCCCACAGCGTCATCCTCGATCAAGTCACGAATGGCGTCGCGGTGCGGATGGCGGTGCTGTATCTGCTCGCCGGTGGCCGGGCCGAGCTCGCGGATGCCGCGAAGCGAGGCAGCGAGTGAGCCGGCCCATACTGCTGCAGGGCGGGCGCGTCATCGATCCGAGTCGCGATCTGGATGAGCTTGCCGATGTGCTCATGCAGGATGGGAAGATCGCCGCGGTGGGACGCGGGCTCTCCGCCCCCGATGGGGCCAGCATCCGCACTGTGAAGGGGAGGATCGTCGCGCCCGGTCTCGTCGACCTGCACGTCCATCTGCGCGAGCCAGGCAACGAAGACGAAGAGACGGTCGCGAGCGGCGCGCGCGCCGCCGCCGCCGGCGGCTTCACCGCGATCTGCGCAATGCCCAACACCGATCCCGTCACCGACAATCAGGCGGCGGTCGGCTTCATCGTGCGCCAGTCGGGGCGTGCCGGCCTCGCGCGCGTGCATCCGATCGGCGCCGTCTCGATCGGCCAGAAAGGGGAACGGCTCGCCGAGTTCGGGGAGATGGTGGGCGCCGGCGCCGTCGCCGTCTCCGACGACGGCAGACCGATCGTCTCGAGTCACCTGATGCGTACCGCGCTGGAGTACGCGCGGACGTTCGACATTCCCGTGGCGGATCATTGTGAGGATCCGGCGCTTGCCGCGTCATGCACGAGGGTCTCGTCTCGACGCGCCTCGGCCTCAAGGGAATTCCCGCCGCGGCTGAGGAGATCATGGTCGCGCGCGATGTGGTCCTCGCGGAGCTCAGCGGCGGCCACGTCCATCTCTGCCACATGTCGTGCCGCGGCTCGGTCGCCATCATTCGCGAGGCGAAGGAGCGGGGCATCCGCGTGACGGCCGAAGTGACGCCGCATCACCTGACGCTCACCGATTACGCGTGCGAGGAGTACGACACGCACGCGAAGATGAATCCGCCGCTGCGAGAAGCCGCCGACGTGGCCGCACTCCGGGGCGCGCTCAAGGAGGGTGTGATCGACTGCATTGCTTCCGATCACGCGCCTCACGCCTACGACGAGAAAGAGGCGGCATTCGACGATGCACCGTTCGGCGTCGTCGGACTCGAAACCGCTTTTGCCGTCGCCCACACGGAGTTGGTGGAGAGCGGCATCTTCACCCTCCCGGAGCTGATCCGCCGCATGAGCACCGATCCGGCGCGGGTCTTCCACCTCGCGGAGGCGGGGGGGGGCGGCACACTCGCGCCGGGCTCGGTCGCGGATGTCGCCGTTTTCGATACGACCGCCAAGTGGTCGGTCGATCCGGCCGCGTTTCATTCTAAGAGCCGCAACACGCCGTTCACGGGTCGAGCGCTGAGAGGGCGCGCGGTCCTCACCATCGTCGCCGGCACGATCGTTCACGAGCTGTGAACGTCCGCGCGGTCGCCCGGCGCATGGCGCTGTGCTGCCGCCAGCTCGCAGCGCAGGGCTTGATTGCGGGACGCGACGGCAATCTCTCGGTGCGTTTGGCGCCCGACCGCGTCCTCGTCACGCCCAGCGGATTCATCAAATCGCTCGTGACGGCGGCCGATATGGTGGAAGTCGATCTCGCCGGCAAACCGCGCACGCGTGGCACCCGCAAGCCTACCAGCGAGTTGGACTTACACTTGCGCATCCTTCGCCACCGGCCCGATGTGGTTGCCGTCGTGCACGCGCATCCCCCTACAGCTACAGGGTTTGCCGTTGCGGGCGAAGAGATTCCCGGCAATTTGTTGCCGGAGCTTATCTTCGTGGTGGGACCGGTGCCGCTCGTGCCCTTCGGTATGCCAGGTACGCCGGAGCTTGGCGATCGCATCGTCCCATACATCGAAGCCAACCGTCACCAGGCGCTGCTACTGGCCAATCACGGCGCCGTGACGATGGGCAGAACGCTCGACGAGGCCTGGATCCGGATGGAGAGTCTCGAGCACGCGGCGCGGATCATCGCCGCGGCGCGCGGGCTCGGGGACCCGAAACCCCTGACCGCCCGGGCCGTCGAGAGACTCGAAGCACTGCGCGCCCAAGTGCAGCGGGAGAAGGATGCCTAAGGGACCGTCCAAGAGTGCCGCGGCGATTGAGCGGCTCCTCGAAGAACGTCGCCAGTACGAGGCGTGGCTCGCGCGCATCACCGCGACCGCCGACTCGGCGCCGGAGCACGTTCGCACCCGGGTAAAGGCCGACTACGAGGCGCGACTCAAGGCGGTCACCGAAGAGTTGCGGGCCCACGCCGATGCCGCGCGCCAGCTGATCGCGCAGCGCAAGGAAACCCTGCTCGAGCTGCAGAAAAAAGAGAAGGCGGTTGCCGAGCGGCTCGCGGAGACCGAGCTGCGGCACGAGGTAGGCGAATACGACGAGGCCCAGTGGGGGCAGGTGCACAAGGACGCCCTGGCGGATCTCGGGGCCGTCCGTGACGAGCTGATGGATGTCGAGCGCGACATCACGCGGCTCGAGGAGCTGGATAAGCTCGTGAAAGCTAAACCGACGCCCCCCTCCCGGGGCGTGGCAGGGGAGCTCACGCTCACGCCGTCGCCGCCGCCCAAATCTGAGAAGCGCAAGACACCGATGGACGAACTGGCGTTCCTCAAGTCGGTAACGGAAGACGACAAGAACGCACCGTCGCCGCGCCGCGCGAGCGGTGGGCAGTACCAGCCTGACGACCTCCAGGACGCCGCGCATCTCGCGCCGGTCGACGAGGACGCCCCGGTCGAGAAGACGCTGAAATGCCGCGAGTGCGGCACGATGAACCTGGCGACGGAGTGGTATTGCGAGAACTGCGGCGCGGAGTTGGCTGCGCTGTAACTACGCCGACGCTTTTTCCTGCAGTCGTTTGACCAGGGCCGCGAGGCGGGACTTCTGCCGCGCGGCATTGTTTTTGTGGATGAGTCCCTTGCGCGCGGCACGGTCGAGGACGCGGGCGGCGAGCGCGTAGGCCGCAGCCGCGGCTTCGGCGGTCGCGGCGGCGCGCACGTGCTTTAACGCCGTGCGGAGCGATGAGCGCTGGGCCCGGTTGCGGATCGTGCGCGTGCGCGCCTGGCGCATCGCTTTCTTCGCGGATTTGATCTTCGGCATGGCGCGGAAAGTAGACGGTAAGTTGCGTCGGGTCAAGACTATACATATCTTTGGCCGTCACCTACCCGGGTCAAACACTATCTCGTTCGAGTTCTTCGTCTGGGCCCCGGTGTTGCTGTTTTCCATGGTCGCCCACGAATACGCTCACGCCGAGGCAGCCTACCGGCAGGGTGATTCCACCGCCTACATGCTCGGGCGCCTGACGCTCAATCCCGTCAAGCACATCGATCCATTCATGACGGTGATACTGCCGCTCGTGCTCTGGTTCGGGTCGCACGGCACGTATACCTTCGGCGGCGCGAAACCGGTCCCGGTGAACCCGCGGAATTACCGGCAGTATGTCCGGGGTGACATCATCGTCTCCCTGGCCGGCATCGCCGTGAACCTCGTGCTGTTCCTCATTTTCACCGCCTTGTTTGCGACCGTGGGAACCCTGGCGGAGGCCGTGCCGGCGCTGGCTCCGACGTTCGAAATTCTGCAACGAATGATGTATTACGGCATGTGGCTGAACCTCGTGCTCGCCTTTTTCAACCTGATTCCGATTCCGCCGCTCGATGGCAGTCACGTCTTCTATCATCTGTTGCCGCCCGGCGCCGGGCTGCAGTACCGGCAGCTGCAGCGCTTCGGCTTCCTCCCGATCATGGTCGTCAGCTTCATGCTTCCGGGCGTGATTCAGTTCTTCCTCTGGCCTGCGGTGAAGCTGATGCGACTCGCGCTGGCCATGGTGATTCCGGTCGCGCTGCCGAACGGGCTTCCCTCATGACGAGTCCCATCCTCCGCGATCCGGGTAACGGCGGGTTCGTCGTCGAGCTGGAAAAGTTCTCCGGCCCGCTCGATCTCCTGCTGCATCTGATCCGCGAAGACGAAGTCGACATCACCGATCTGCCGATCGCCAAGATCGCCGACCAGTTCCTGTCGGTGATCAACGGCGGCTGCTGCGTATCAAGGCGCAGATGCTGCTGCCGCGCCGTCTCGGCGATGACGAATGGGAAGACCCGCGTGCCGAGCTGGTACGCCGGCTGCTCGAATACCAGCAGATCCGCGAGCTCGTCGACTGGCTCGGTCATGCCGCCGACGTTCGGGCCGAGCGGCTCGGCCGGGGGTACGAGGCGCCGCCGCCCGACGCGCCGCCCGCGCCGCTGCAAATCGACCTCAACGATCTGCTTGCGGCCGCAGAGCGCGTCATCGCGCTCATCCCCGAGCCGATGCTGCATCGCGTCGTGCCGCGCCCGCTCGACGTCGAAGGGGCGACGGAGCGCATCAACGGGCTGTTGGCCGAGCGAGTGCAGTGCGGCTGGATCGACGTCGTGGGGCGGGGGGCGACGATCGTGGACATCTTGTCGGCATTCATCGCGCTCCTCGAGCTCGCCAAGCGCAGCTCGCTCACGCTGTCGCAGCCTGAACCATTCGGTCCGATGGTGATTACGCGTGCAACCCCTCGCGAAGCTGCTTGAAGCCGCGCTGTTCGCGGCGTCGCGCCCGCTGAC
>QHTW01000007.1:7882-8413 GCA_003220955.1 Gemmatimonadota bacterium
GGAGAGATGGCGCTCCGGGCGACGCTCGAGGAGCTCGGTGCCGCGTACAATGACGAACACGGCGTCGAGCTGGTCGAGATTGCGGGGGGGTGGCAGTTCCTCACGCGCCGCGAATACGCGGAGACGATCGAGCGCGCACAGTTCGCCCTGCGGCCGCGGCGACTGTCTCCCGCTGCGCTCGAAACGCTTGCGATCATCGCGTATCGGCAACCGGTTGGACGGCTCGAGGTGGACGAGATCCGCGGCGTCGACTCCGGCGCCGTGATGGACAAGCTGGTGGAGCGCGGCCTCATCGAAGTCGTCACGCGCGGAGAAGGTCTGGGCCGCCCGCTGCTCTACGGCACCACACCGTCATTTCTGGAGATTCTTGGATTGAAAGGCCTGGAGGATTTGCCACGGCTCGAAGAGCTGTCCGTGGCCCTCCGGCGTCCCACCCCCGTCGACGAGCCCGAATGACCGTCATGCGCCTGCAGCGCGCCCTGGCGCGCGCGGGCGTCGCGTCGCGCCGCAAGGCGGAAGATTTGATCCGCG